>DAONDQ010000039.1:0-22459 GCA_035402645.1 Candidatus Cloacimonadota bacterium
TTTTCTCTCATCAATCGCCGCAGGTTCATCGAAATATGCCGAGAACGTGTTCAATGGCTTGTCGTGTAATCGATGAGCAGCACAGACGATGGCAGAAGAATCCAATCCGCCACTCAGGCAGGAACCGACTTCCACATCGCTTCGCAAACGCAGACGGACAGCATCCTCAAAGAGTGAACGATATTGCTCACTTGCTTCCTGAAAGTTCAGTTTACTTGTTTCAAATTCGGCAGGATCGAGATCGTAATATCGATTGGTAAAGAGTTTCCCGTCTTTGATAATGAGATAGTGTGAATGCTGTAGTACATGAATATCCTGATAGAAGGTTTCGTCCTGATAATACAAGAAGGAACCCATCTTCAGACTTCGATAGATCATCTTTCGATTGATGTCACGATTTGTAAGAAATCCAAGCAGTTGCTTCACTTCAGAACCGAAAGCAAAGACTTTACCGTCGTAGTAATAATTGAATGGTTTTACCCCGAATCTGTCACGGGCACAGAACAGTATTTTTTTGGAATCATCCCAAATGGCAAAAGACCACATTCCATTGAAACGCTCCAAACAGTAAGTCCCCCATTCCAAATAAGATGCCAAAATCACTTCCGTGTCAGAACCTGATGTGAACATATGACCCAGCGATTGAAGTTCATTACGAATTTCTATATAGTTGTAGATCTCGCCATTGAAAACGATCCAGAGATTTCCATTCTGATATGACATAGGTTGATGGCCATGAATCGACAGGTCGAGAATGGATAACCGACGGAACCCGAAAGCAAGGTCAGCCTGATCTTCATTATTTAACTGGGGAATATTCACCTGGATTTCGGGAAGTGTATCCTTGCCGGCACAATGGTTTTTAATGCCCTTATGGGTATTGATAAGCAGATAACCTTCATCATCCGGTCCTCTATGCCTGATGATATCAGTCATTCCCTTCAGTTGTTCAACATCGACTGCTTTCCCGTTCAGTTGGAAAATACCACTAATTCCGCACATATTACCGAACTCCTGCGACAACTTTCTGCATCAGGTCAGATAACTTCCCTGCCTGCGCACTTCGTTCATATTTGCGAATCTCGAGCCAATCAGGATTTATCTGCAAATAATCCTGTTCCCATTTCCGATAAGACTCGAGAAATCCCTTCCGAATCTCAGTGGGGTCAGCTGAATCATAGACCCATCCTGTTTTCGTGGAAACGACAAGGGTTGCAGCCAGTCCATGAGGCGGACATATGGCAAGAATAGGTGTACCACTCCTGATGTATTCAAACGATTTCCCATTATATACTGCATCTGTGTTTCGTGCTGTAATGATATAGATGAGAAGAAGGTCGGCATCCTTCTGCAGCTGAAGGGATTCTGAATGAGAGACATAGGGATGAAGTGATAAAAATGTCAGTTCTTCCGCACTTGCATCCAAACCTGAATAGATGAATGAAGGCGTGTTCTTGCCATAGATTTCAAAATGTATCTTTCCCTTGGGAATATCACCGGAACGAATCAAATCGACAATAACCTGGAGAATCGGTTGTGGCTTTGTCGTATCGTAGAATGATCCTGTATAGATGATTCGCATGAATTCTTTCTGGCGGGTTCCTTCTCTCAGGTGCTTGAAATCTTCCTCGTCATATCCATTGGTGATTACTTCATGCAGAATATTATTTATATATTCATATCTTTCAATGAAATTTCTCTCCATGATACTTGAAATGAAGGTCAAACCCGAGGCATTCCTGATGGCTGAATTTTCCATCATATACTCAATCTTATTGCGCCTTGCATTGTGTTTTTGCATGAGTCTTGTCTGATTGTTCATCCATTCATCCCGAAAATCAAGAATATAGGGAATGCCAAACCTGTCTTTCAGATGCTGCGCTATTTGGAATGAAGAAAAGGGATTACCAGAAACAAAGACAAGATCGAACTTCTCTTTTTGAACAAGCTGAACGGCTTTCCTGCGGGCAAATGGAAGCCAGAAAATATCCTTGTCGGGGATTAAGAAGTGTTCCTGAATCCAGTTGACCACCTTCGGTAACCGAAACCCCCAAAATAGTTTAAAGACCCAGTTCATATCGAAGGTTGGGGTTCTGTAAATGGGAAGATCGGAAGGTAACTGCTGAAGAAGACTTTTGTCTTTCGGTCCTTTCACGAATATGGGATTGACTGTGAGGACAACAGTTTCTATGTTATTTTGAGGAAGGTACTTCACGAACTTGAAGAGTCTCTGGACTCCGCTACCACCAAGGGGTGGAAAAAAGTAGCCTATGACAAGTACCTTCATTAAATATCCTTTCTCTCGTAGAAGGCAAAGAGCCAGTATCTCTGTTTCCCTGCAAGGATCAAATTCAGTCCATTACAAAGCTTAGAGATAAGATTCCCCTTTTGTTGTGGAAAATTCTTATTTCCACATTGTGGGCAAATCGTGTTCTCGTTCGCCTGAAACCAGCGATTTGCAACTTTTTGTCTTATCTTGAGTAACAATGGAATATATTTCTTTTCCCTGGGACCAAACGTTCCAACCATATGTCTTTTAAAGGAAGGTCCAACCCTATAATCCAAATCCTGGACACTTAAGGAATGCACATGCCCATACACGTGGAATGCCGTGTTACATTCAGGACACTTTGTATAATTCTTTGGAAGGTATTCATGATTCGAAACTGCGATGAAAAGGTAATCTCGCGTCACGCGTTTCATTTCTTCAACAGCACTGATAAGAATCTCTTCCGGTAGATGTTCGAGCAATTCACTCGAAAATACCAGATCGAATGTCTTATCTTCAAATGGTAATTGGTTTGCTGAAGCCAGTACCTTTTTCCCTTTCACATACTCCAATGCACTCTCTGAGGAGTCAGTTCCGGTAACATCAAATGTCTTGGCAAGTTCGTTTGTGATGATCACATTTCCACACCCCACATCCAGAACGGATTTAACATCGCGCGGTATCCAATCCAGGATAATGGGAAGTATCGATTTTACCATTTCATCATTTTCATGCTCTTTCCAGAGATGTCGATTCTGATACATCGCATCATAATTCATGATCTATGATTCCTTCTCGATATCCACAAATTCATTCATCATTTGTTCTGCCCAATTTCCCCAGCCATATTCAACACGTACTGCTTCCGCTATCTTCAGGTGGTCCCATTCAATTTGAGATGCTTTCCTGATCTTCTCGACAAAATCTGTTGGATTCTCCTTTTCTGCTGTGAATCCGTTCTGACCTTCCCTGATCTTCTCAGGAATTCCTCCGACATTACTGCCAATTACGGGCAAACCGCATGCCATTGCCTCCAAAATACTGATACCAAATCCTTCTGAACGGCTGGCGAGACAGAAAATATCCGCGTTATGATAGAATGAAGCAAGTTTTTGAGGTGCTTGAAAACCTACAAATTTCACTCGATTCTGCAGCCCAAGACTTCTTGCCAGTTGCTGCAGTTCATTCTTCAATGCTCCATCCCCTACAAGAGTCAGTTCATAACCATTGCCCAGTTGAGCCATGGCTCGAAGCAGGATATCCTGTCCTTTCACATGATCGAGATAACCAACGCTAAGGAGTTTGATTCCACTATCTGTCTTGGTAATACCTTCAAATTTGAAAAGATCATGGTCATAACCGTTATTGATTTGCACTGCATGTAGCAATCCTCTCCTGTTTTGCGCATGATCATACATATATTTGGAAGAGCAAATGATCCTATCAGCATATTGATTGAGTATTCCTCTCAGGTTATTCCATCCATCATATTGATCAGGATAAATCAGAAGATCATCTCCTTCCGGAATCACAAATACAGGTATATGGTGCTTTTCCTTGATATATTTCGCATATATTCCAAAGGGACTGAGCCAGGAGCATATTACTGCATCAGGTTTCTCTCTCTTCATGATATCATTGATCTGTCTTGAGCAATACCAATCAAACCACTTATATTCATCCTTCCAGAACATTGCTCTTGGAGGTGAATACCATTGCGGATGATGTACCCTGATCCCTTCGTACTGTTCAAATTTCCTGATACTGAACAAATCAAGCCAATGTTGCTTCAGCATTCGGATTGAATGATTCTTTATCAAATAACGCATATGCGGAGTCAGATCAATCGGTGCAATGACTGCAACATCATTCCCCTTTTCCACAAGTGCCTTTACTCTTGCCAGGTTGAACAGACCGTTGTCAGGTTTTACATCATTGGGAAACAGGGAAGTCAGAAGAATCCATTTCATCATGCTCAACCTATGGAATTATCAGCAGCATCAACACCACGCAGGCGGGTCCATCCCTCGCGGATCATACTCATAGCTAAGCCTCTATCATATGGCTTGATGACATTGAACAGACTGCCAAGAAGGAAGAACAAAGCAAAATAGCATACTCCTGCGAGGATGAAGCGGAACCATGAATTCCAATGCAACAGAAGAATTGGAACAACAAGTACACCTGTCAATATGGAGGTGAGAATAGTCTTGAAAATATCGGGCACAGGGAATAATCTTCGTAACCTAAAGCCTAATTGATACTTAAATACCCATATGTAAAGTGCTATGGAAATATAAATCACGATTACTGTAGAGATGGCTGGTCCAATTTGACCAACTAAATGAACAAGTACAAGGTTCATTGCTAAATTCATGACCAATGATAAAACAGAGGAGTAAAACAGGAACTTGGTCTTTGCACCAACCTGTATCAAAGTGCTATAAACCGCAATGCGCAATGGCATGGTTAAAAGATAAATTCGAAAGAATATGGTTGCATGTATGTACTTTGCGGAATATAGAATTACCATGAAATCCTTTGCAAAGATAAAAAAGAAAACAAACATTGGAAGCACCATTAATGCGTTGTTGCGCACCGAACTACGGAATATATCTTCAATTCTTTCTTTATCTTTTATAATATCCAGTTTTGATAATTCGGGCATAATCACAGAGTTCACCGCATTCAGGATAATACCTATTAGGGGAACTTCCATCGCCCCAACAGAGAATACAGCAAAGACCTCGGGTGAATAGTAACTTGAGATGACAAATTTATCTATCTGGATCGCAAGCAGGCTTACAATTGCCGATAACCCTATGGGCAATGAAAAGTGAAGTTGTTCTTTCAGTATTTCCAGATCAAAATGAAATTCTTTCACCTCGTACTTACGCAAACTGATCATCGCATATAAATACTGTATCAAAGCTGCTGCAAGAATCCCTATCGTCGTATAGAAAAGATTCCGAGTAATGAATGCAGCACCCAATACACAAATGGATTCTACAACAATGGAAAAGATTGTGAATATTGCCACTGACTTCGGTTTCTGCTCTGCCAGCATCGTATAGTTGTAATGAAGTGAAATAAAGGAGAATATCGGATATAAGCAGTACAGAACAAGCAGTAGTTCCAGGGAAGGATTATGGAACAGCAATGATATGGGGTGACGGAAAAGAAACATAAAAGCGCTGAACAGAATCCCAAGTACCGAAAAGACGATCAGGCATTGACGTATGAACAGGGAACGCTTTGCTTCATCCTTGATCTTGGGTAGAAAATACAGGATACTCTGTGGAAGTCCCAATAGAAGAAGCGCAGAAAATGTGGTATAAACAAGATATAATTGCCTGAATGAACCGTAATCAGCTTGCGTGAATAACCGTGCCAGAATAAAACCCACCAGGGCTTTAATGGCAAGTCTGCTGAAATCTGCCGCCGATAATAGACCGGCTTGCTTCACTAAATGTGACATTCAACTCCAAATCATATTGTTTTTGATTGCTTTTTGATTGAGCATTTCTCTCAGACAGATAATAAATTGCAAGAAAAAATTGTAGTTTTAACTGGACAAGGAATAGAAACAAGGGAATTTACACCAAGAATTTTGAGTAACGGAGTTTGCCGATGGCAATGATTGAAGAATTCATCAAAACAGGCAACTGGCTCTTCAGATGGCGCAGTTATCTTCCTGTTGTGTTAATTATAATCGTCATGATCGCTATGTTCCTCGATCAGACACGTATTAACTCCACCACCTGGGTGTGGAGCCTGATTTGCATTCTAATCTCTGCCCTAGGAGAAGGAATACGAATGTATGTCGTTGGACATTCCGCCAACAGGACTTCAGGCAGAAACACCAAAAGACAGGTTGCCGATTCAATCAATACAACCGGTGCTTATTCGCTCATTCGTCACCCTTTGTATTTAGCCAATTTCCTTATGTGGATCGGACTTGGTCTGTTCACACGAATGTGGTGCGTAAATGTCGTATTCTGTCTTTCTTACTGGTTATATTATGAAAGGATCATGTTTGCTGAAGAGGCATTCATGAGAGAGAAATTCGGTGAAGACTACATTTGCTATGCCGAAAATACCTCTGCATTTCTTCCAATGCATTGGAGCAGATGGCGTTCTCCCAGCATCAATTTCAATTGGAAGAAGGTCTTTCGTAAGGAACTGTCCAGTTTTTACGCAATGGTCATCTCTTTTGTGATCCTGAAATTGTATGAGAATTTTCTCGTTTATCATAAACTTGTTCTATCACGAAATTGGATCATCTTTCTTGCGATCGGAACCCTGATATATATCACCCTTCAATTTCTGAAAAAATGGACGAAACTCCTCAAGTAATAGTACTTTTCAGCATGCTCACTTTTCAATAATTGACAGGACGCATTTCTAAACTAAATTATAGATTAATCATATATTTTTAATTGTTAATTGTATAAAATAATAGAGCAGGTAAATCCATGAATAGATTGATTGATTTGCTGAATCAGAATGATTTCAGCAAGGATGATTTAGTACAACTCCTTTCACTAAGAGAACCGCAGCATATTCTGCAATTATTTCAGAAAGCCTATGAGATAAAGCTCCAGTATGTTGGGAATCGTGTATTTTATCGAGGCATCATCGAGTTGAGCAACATCTGCAGCAAGAACTGTTATTATTGCGGAATTCGCAGGGATATCAAGGATATTGTTCGGTACCAGATGACAAAAGACGAAATCCTGCGCGCCGCTGCCTGGGCTTATCAAAATGCCTACGGCTCCATCGTCATGCAATCAGGTGAAAGACAGGATCAGGCTTACACCGATTTCATCACGGATATCCTTGAATCTATCATGGAAATGTCGAAGGGTGAATTAGGAATTACCATTTCGCTCGGTGAACAAACCAAGGAAACTTACGAAAGATGGTTCAAAGCAGGTGCCAAGCGTTATCTTCTCCGTATCGAAACCTCAAGTCCTGAATTATATAAGAAATATCATCCCGCCGATCATGATTACGAAAAGCGCTTGAATTGCCTTCGCACACTGCGCGATGTTGGATATCAGGTCGGCACGGGCGTGATGATCGGTCTTCCGGGACAGACCATTCCAGATCTTGCTGATGATCTCCTGTTCTTCCGGAAAATGGATATCGACATGATTGGTATGGGACCTTACATCCCACATCAGGATACACCCATGTATGATTGGATTGAGAATTTTGAAGCAATTAAAGATCAACAACTCGAGCTGGGTTTGAAGATGATTGCCTGCGCAAGGCTTCTCCTGAAGGATGTCAATATTGCCTCCACCACTGCCTTGCAGGCTTTGCATCCTCTTGGACGTGAACAGGGGCTCCAGGCTGGCGCAAACATTGTGATGCCGAACATTACCGATACCAAATACCGTGCTAATTACAAACTTTATGATGGAAAACCCTGCATGGATGAACAAGGCGAGCAGTGCAAGGAATGCATGGGCTGCAGAGTCAAGTCGATTGGTGAAGAAATCGGATATAACGAACACGGGGACAGCCCCCACTTCAAGAAAAAGCACAAATCATGAATAATAAAGTACTCGTTGCCATGAGCGGAGGAGTGGATTCTTCCGTTGCCGCTTATCTTCTCAAGAAAAAGGGATATGATGTCACCGGTGTCACCATGTATCTTGGGGTGGCAGAGATAAGCGATGGTACGGAGCAATGCTGCGGAACGGCTGGCATCGCCGACGCCCGTGATGTATGCGAAAAACTGGATATCCCCCACCTTGTCGTTGATTATTATTCAGAATTCGAGACCAAGGTGATCAAACCGTTTCTGAACTCTTATAAAATAGGAAGAACACCCAATCCGTGTGTGCTGTGCAACCAGGAACTCAAATTCAATCTGCTGTGGAATACTGCACGAGAACATGGATGCGATTTTATTGCAACTGGACATTATGCCAGGATCATTCAGGAGGGGAACTTCTTTGAATTGCGCAAGGCGGTCGATCCGCAAAAAGATCAGAGTTATTTTCTTTATATGATCCCCCGTACTATGCTGCATTCCATATTATTTCCCCTGGGAGAACTGCATAAGAGCGAAGTAAGGGTCATAGCGAAGGAGCTAGAACTCCCTGTAGCCGAGAAGAAGGAAAGCCAGGATATCTGCTTTATTCCCAGCGGAGATTATCGGGCTTTGATCAGGACAAGAAAGTTGGAGACACAGCCTGGTCCCATTGTCGATATCAACGGCAGACAATTAGGAACACATGAAGGAATTGCCTTTTATACGATAGGTCAGCGTAAAGGACTTGGTGCCAATGCACCTGTTCCCTATTATGTCCTTGATATTGATGCAGAAAAGAATAGAATCATTGTGGGAGAAAAGGAATACTTGAAATCGAAATCACTACAAGCAACAAATCTGAACCTGCTGATTGACGAATTCCCTGCTGAAATATCGGCCAAAATTCGCTATCAGCATAAACCAGCAAAAATAACTATAGATATACTTGACAATAATGCAAATATTTTCTTCAAAGAACCACAGGAGTCAATCACTCCAGGTCAATCGATAGTTTTTTATCAAAACGACTTGGTTTTGGGTGGTGGAATCATATCCGAGGTGGAGCATGGATATCGTAGCTGAGATAATGAAACTGAAACAGGAAAGGAATGCAGTGATACTGGCACATAATTACCAGCGTCCTGACGTTCAGGATATTGCTGACTTTGTTGGCGATTCCCTCGGCTTAAGTATCCAGGCAGCAGAAACCAAGGCTGATGTCATCGTATTCTGCGGTGTCCTCTTCATGGCTGAAACGGCAAAGATTCTCAATCCCACTAAGAAAGTCCTCCTTCCTGAAAAGAAATCCGGTTGCCCGATGGCTGACATGATCACACCTCGTAAGGTTCGCGAGTTAAAAAAGCAGCATCCCAACGCCAAAGTTCTCTGTTATGTGAACTCATCTGCTGAAGTGAAGGCAGAATGCGATATCATCTGCACTTCCGCCAATGCGATCCAAATCGTCGAAAAAGCATTCAAACCCGATGAAGAGATCATCTTTATCCCCGATCGCTTCCTTGCTTCGTATGTGCAGTGGAAAACAGGTCATAAGATGATTATCGGTGACGGCTTCTGTCCAACACATGCCCGTATTCTACCCGAGAATATAGAGGAAATGAAGAAACAGCATCCGAATGCTTTGGTGCTTGTTCATCCTGAATGTCGTGCTGATGTTGTTAAAATGGCGGATCAAGTCCTTTCGACCGAAGGAATGCTGAGATTTACAATTGAATCCGATGCCCAGGAATTTATCATCGGCACAGAAGTAGGTGTTATTCACCGCATGCAGTTAGCCAATCCCAATAAGAAATACTATCCTGCCAGTGATTTTGCACTCTGTTTCAATATGAAAATGACAACTCTCGAGAAAGTTCTCTGGTCACTCCAGGATATGAAGCATGAAGTTCTGATCGATCCGATCATCATGGACAAGGCAAGGCTTAGTATTCAGAGAATGCTTGAATTCAGATAGTGATTTAATACAGAGTTATTGATTTGTTTCAGAGAGAACAAGTATAAGCAGCTTCTTTTCTCTTTGAAAAAGATACTTTTAGCAAGAATATATTAACGAATATATCAATATAACGATAAGAGCCCTGAAGATTTCCAGGGCTCTTATTTTCTATATTGGGTTAATTCAAAACTATTTCATCATCACCATTTTGCCTGTGAGTAAATACTTATCAACCGTTAACTTATAAAAGTAGACACCACTTGCAGTGGATATACCATCATCATTCTTACCATCCCAAATAAATTGATACGTCCCTTTCCCATGAACCCGAATCGCAAGCCTTTTTACCAATTGTCCTCTACTGTTGTATATATTCAGAAAAGCGGGTGAATTGATATTATCCAATACTTCAAATTTAATAGTTGTAGTAGGGTTGAAAGGATTAGGGAAATTTCCAAGCAATTTAATGGCTCTTGTGGCAGGCGTGGCTGTATCATCAATGACTTCTGTTCCTGATGTAAAAGTAGTGAAAACGCAGACTACGCCATAAGCCTGGCTGATAAAGACAATCTGCCTCTTTAGTTGATCTGCTTCCGTAGAGTTCGCTTCATATTGGTAATACTGTAAAAGCAGATTATCGATTTTTTTACTCGCCCACAATTTCGCCAGGTATTCTTTTTGCGGATCAACTGTCTCTGATAACTGAGCATCAAAATCATACGTTGTATGGTTGGCGCCATAGAATCCTGAAATGTTGATATGAACTGTCTGGGGAGTGGTATATCTGCCGGATAATATGAATTGAGATCCATGGAATATATTTGGAGTTGGTGTGGGATATACTTCAGATATTGCTCCGGGAGGTGTCACTGTCAAAACAGGATTCCTCATTGGATAACAATGAATCTGATTAAAATAATTGGTCACTGTTTCATATATATTATTGCTACCAAGGAAAACTGCATTCCCGTTATGATCATTTGATAGCATGGTCAGGAGAGGTGCATTCACATCTGCACCAACACCAAAACTAAATATGGATAGAAAAGTATTCATCTGATCTACAAGGTTGTTGAAGTGATTTACCAATTGATATGTGTCAGTGATTCCAACTGTAGGAGCACCGTCCGTAATAAGGAGAATGATATTGTTGTAGGTCAGGGCAGCATTATTGTAATCTAAAATCGCTGAATCCATAGCTCCTGAAAGATTCGTACCATTCGGGAGAATGGCTGAAATATTATTCACAAAACTCAAAGCACTTGATATGTTGCTTGAAGTTGTGTACTGGGGTGATGTCCAGAGTGTTTGCACTTCATGGTCAAAAGAGATGACATTGAATTTATCACTTGTTCCCAAATGGTTAATGATATAAGCTAAAGCCTGTTTTGCCTGTACCATTTTATTCTCGTAATTCATACTCCCGGAATGATCTACAACCATCGTGATCTTCAAAGGTAACGGATTAATCATCGCCTGCCCATTCGGTTCAAAGATACAAGTAAAAAACCCATTCCCGAATTCATCAGGTATTGAGTCTCTTATAGCACTCATTGTTTGAAAACCATTTTCATTCTGTTGGAGAGTATACGAGAGTATATGATTTAAAGATGCGGATGAATTATTGATCGTGAGTACTGCTGAAGCCTGTAAACCATTATTTGTTGTCTCTGCGCTTGTATTATTCATCGTGAAAGATTCGATAGTCCTATCAGAAACCAAATCAATATGAACAGATTGCAATTGCAATGGTAAGGTCTGAATTAGCGAATAATCATTCCGTAGCGTTAAGTTAATGATCCCATAGGTATCGTTTAATAATTGATCATAAGTTAATTCTACTAGTATTGATTCTCCCGGATTCAAATTCACTCCAAAATCAAACATAACAGGCATGAGACCGACATAAACTACAAAAGCAGTTGTTGGGTTTGATGCTCCTCCACCAGGATTTTGGGCGACATCATCAATTGAGGCTGTATGCCATACTTCATTATATTGCCACCTCAATTGAGTTGCACCAGCTTCTCTGGGAATCGGGAAGTAATATAGGGGACGTACTATTGTACCAGCATTGTTTTGGAATACCTCGGTACATGTTACTACAGCTACCTGATTTTGGATATCTACATCATAAGCACTGCTCACTAATAAAATTGGAGCAATCCCATTAACATTCTTATTAATAATGACCCCTGCTGAAAAAAGAATTTGGCAAGTAAGAAAAAGAACAAATAATGATATAATAGTTTTCATAATAACCCCCAGTTTGTTTTGTATCTTTCTATCTGAAAATTCAAAAATCTATTATTTGAAATGAATATATTAATAATTATATGTCAAGTATTTATTAACTGATTTATATTAATTCTGCGATTTTTTTACGAAATTACCTTTTGAATGTATTTCATTCATATATATTAGTACTTTCTAACCCCATGTAGGTGACACATAATAAACTCGTAAATGAGAGAGATTCAGAAGGTGTTAGTTGTTTTTATAAACTTGACTTAATCTGGCAGATTAATTTTTATTAAAGTGTAAAAGTTTAGCAGTAATTTAGTTAGAGAGATGTAAATTATGTTAAAACTCAGCTTTTCATTAATATTGTGCTTTCTTGCCCTTCATTTATTTTCCCAAAATGTTTATAGCATATCAGGTACATTCACCGATGATAAGGGTAAATGGATTGGCCCAGGCCATATTGAAATCGTGAAATATGGTAATTATACTTCAGCAACATACCGTTTAGAAGATGGCACATATTCATATTCCACCCCCATAAAATCAATGGATGTTAAGAAATTACATACTACTTTTAAAGACGGGCAATATAAAATTAGTGATTTGCCAGCAGGTTGGTTTATATTCAAGTTTTCGAAACAAGGGTACAAGTCAATTATTACCGACAAAATATACATACCGGCTTATCAAGGCCAAATTCCAAATATAAAAATGCAACATCTAATAGCCGGTGAACTCACAGGTAAAGTTACTGATTGCGAAAATCGTCCACTGGCTTATGTAAATGTAACCATACCTGAACTTCAAATTGGCTCACAAACAGATTCTAAAGGAAAGTACACCATAACAGAAATACCTATTGGAACTCATGACTTTCAATTCCTTGCAATTGGTTATGAAAAACAAATAATTCCTATTGAGATTAAGCACAATCAAATAAAAAGAATCGATATTCAGATGAAACAGCGGGGTGTAATCATTCGGTAGATATCATTTTATTATCACCTGGAGTTCTAATTACATCTTGAAAGTATAAAAGGTTCCAGTCTTGTAGTTCACAGTCAGGCTAACGGATTTAGCCATAACGGGGTTCAGATTGTCGTTGAGAGTATCCTTACGCCTTGCCTGAGAAGCAACTCATTCAAACCTATACATTTAATGTGTTCTAAAAGAGCACACAGCACCGTCTGAAAGAAAGCGTTCCAAACAAATAGAACCCCCATCGAACGAATATCAAAAAACGGTCATTCATCTCTCAAAAAATTGCCAACCATCTCCCAAATCTTGAGGGAAGCTTGGCGGATGCTTAAGGGATGGTTGACTTTTGCTTGAGTTACTATCTAATGCTGTGCTCTTAGTATATATATTGTCTTATTAATAAGAAATGTTGGCTGTAAGAAATGTCATACTCGCTAAGCGCCACACTTAACTTAACGCATGAATGACAATCTCGATGAACCATCTGGGCTTTTGTCTATTCGCTATTAGCTATTTGCTTGTGCTCCAGACTGTTCCCTTCTCCCTAATCCCTATTCCCTTCTGCTCAAACTGTTACCTGTCACCTGACACCTGACACCTTCCTATCTTATATTGACAATAAACCCACCCCTTTCTTAATTGGCATTCTGGATACTAATTATTACCAAACGGGAGTATATATGAAGAGTTACGATATGAAGAACATACGCAACATTGCCTTCCTGGGTGCGAGCGGTGCCGGCAAGACCACTCTTGCTGAACAACTTCTGCATGCAGCAGGTACAACCAGTCGTGTTGGAAAAGTTGATGAAGGCAATACCGTCATGGATTTCGATCCAGAAGAAATTGCCCGTAAGATGTCCATTGCTCTTTCTGCAGCACATTTAGACTGGGAAGACACACGCATTAACATTTTGGATGCACCCGGCTATCCGGATTTTGTCGGTGAACAGATTTGTGCCATAACTGCAGTTGAAACTGCCATGATCGTGGCAAACGCAGCCGGCGGATTTGAAGTGGGACTGGAACTTTCTCTCGAGCAACTCGAAGAAAAGCATGTTAGCAAGGCTGTGATCATTAATCGCATGGACAACGAACATGCTGATTTCGAAAAGATTCTTGAACAGATTCGTGAGAATGCAGATGTTCATGCAGTTCCAATTTACCTTCCAATCGGAAAGGAAAATACATTTGAAGGTGTCGTTGATCTCATCAAGATGAAAGCCTATGTCCATGATGCGGAGAAACCAATTCCGGCTGAAATGGCTGATCACGTTGAAACAGCCCGCCATGCATTGATGGAAGCTGTTGCTGAGACAGATGAAGACCTTTTGAATAAATACTTTGAGAATGGCGAATTAACAGCGCAGGAACTTCAGAATGGAACGATCAAGGCGATTGCTGACGGCAACCTTGTACCCGCTTTTGTCTGTTCCGCTGGAACAGGAACGGGAATCAAGACTCTTCTTCATGGAATCATCGAATATCTTCCTTCTCCATATGATAAGAAGGAAATTCCTGTAATCAGTAATGGTAATGCATCCAAGATCACAGCATCACCTGATGGTGAAGTGCTTGGTTATATCTTTAAGACCTATGCTGATCCGAATATGGGCGACATTGCCTATATCCGCATGTTCTCCGGAGCTATCAAATCAGGTATGGATGTGTATGTACCTGAAAGGGACGGCAAGGACAAGATTGGAAACATCACCTATATCATGGGTAAGAACCGTACTGATGCCAGTGAACTTCGAGCCGGTGAAATCGGTGCTCTTGTAAAGCTGAAAGTCGCCAAGACTTTAAATACAATCACCAGTGTTGGTGGTAAGAATGAAATTCCGCCTGTTGAAATGCCTACTGCTGTTTACTGGCAGGCAATCAAGGCTTCGAACCAGGCTGATGAAGACAAGATAGGAACTGCACTATCCCGTGTGATGGGTGAAGACCCGACCATCAATCTTGAAATCAATGTGGAAACACATGAGAACATCATTTCCGGTATGGGTGAACAGCAAATCTCCATGGTTCTGAAGAAAATGAAGAACCGTTATAAAGTGGAAGCCGAATTGAAAGATCCGCGCATTCCATATAAAGAGACCATCATGGGCAGCGCTGATGTGAACTATAAGCACAAGAAGCAGTCCGGTGGCAAGGGTCAGTACGGTGATGTGTATTTCCGTATCAATCCGACACCACGCGGTGAAGGTTTCAAGTTCATCAACTCCGTCGTGGGTGGTACAATTCCTTCCAACTTCATCCCTGCCATTGAAAAGGGTGTTGTTGAAACGATGGAAAAGGGTATCATTGCCGGTTATCAGGTTGTTGATATCAGCGTTGATGTCTATTTCGGAAGTTATCACGATGTGGATTCTTCTGAAATGGCATTCAAGATCGCTTCCTCCATGGCATTGAAGGATGGATTCAGCAAAGCTAAGCCAATCCTGCTCGAACCGATCCATGAAGTGACGATCATCACTCCAACCGAATACATGGGTGATATCATGGGTGACATTTCCACCCGTCGCGGAAAGATCCTCGGTATGGAACAGAAGGGCAAGAAGCAGTATCTCCAGGCACAACTGCCTGCTGCCGAACTGTTCAGCTACTTCCCAACACTGAAATCACTGACGCAGGGTCGAGGAAGATTCACAGAGAAATTCTCTCATTATGAGAAGGTTCCTGATGAGTTGGCACAGAAGGTTGTAGCCGCCTACAAGGAACAGGAATAAATCAATTGGGAGGTGGCAACACCTCCCTTTTTTTATAGAATTTTCTTGCCTTGTATTAGGCATGCGTATTTATAAGACAGATTTGAAAAACACGAAGCGAGGTAGATTATGTCAGGACATAATAAGTGGAGCTCGATTAAACATAAGAAGGGTGCTGCTGATGCCAAGAGAGGCAAGATATTCACCCGTATCGTCAAGGAAATCATTTTGGCTGCCAGAGATGGTGGTGGTGATCCGAACATGAATCCCCGCCTGCGTACAGCAGTGAACACAGCCAAACAGAACAACATGCCCCGTGAAAATATAGAACGTGCCATCAAACGTGGTACCGGTGAAATCGAAGGTGCTGCCTATGAGGAAGCAACCTATGAAGGATACGGACAGAATGGAGTCGGAATTGTCGTTGATGTCATGACCGATAATAAAAACCGTACCGTGGCAGAACTTCGTCATGCTTTCTCCAAGTATGGTGGAAACATGAGTGAAGGCGGTGCAGTATCATGGAACTTCGAACAGAAGGGATTCTTCATGATACCTGCAGCAGGGCTGGATGAAGAAGAAGTCATGATGGCTGCTCTCGATGCCGGTGCAGAAGACATAGAATTAGTGGATGACAATTATGAAGTCTATACTGCTCCAGGAGAGTTTCACACGGTTCTGGGCAAAATGGAAGCAGCAGGTTATCCAACCCTTGAAGCAGAATTGACGAAGGTTCCAAAGACATTGGTCAATGCCGATGATGTAGCAGAGAAGCTTTTGAATCTGATCGAAAAGTTGGAAGACTTGGACGATGTCCTGAAGGTATATGCTAATTTTGAAATTTCCGATGAAGTGATGGAACGTATCAACCAGGTATAAGAAGCAATACCGTGATCATTATCGGTATCGACCCTGGCAGTCGTTTTTGCGGATATGGTATTTTGCAGTTGGAACGGCGTACCATCGTTGCTGCAGGATGTGACGTAATCCGCATGAACGAGAAACTTGATCTGACAGAGAGATTGAGCATCCTTTACCAGGAGATCGGCAAGGTACTTGATACATATAAACCCGATGTCGTAGCCGTCGAATCCATTTTCTACGGAAAGAATATTCAATCAGCCTTCACCCTTGGTCATGCCAGGGGTGTTATTTTATTAGCAATCGCTGAAAGAGGAATTCGTTTCTGTGAATATTCTCCGAGAGAAGTGAAAAAAGCCGTCGTTGGGAATGGAAACGCTTCAAAAAAACAAATCAGATATATGGTACAGCAGATCATCAAGTTGAAAACACCTCCTCCGAATGAAGATTCTGCTGACGCTTTGGCAATAGCACTCTGCCACTTCCAGCGTTTTAAGATAGGGATATGATATGTATGCTTACCTCAATGGAACACTGAAGGAAAAGAACCCCTTTTCCTGTATCATTGAATGTTCGGGCGTTGGTTATGACGTTCGGATTCCCATTAGTACCTATGAAACTCTTCCTGCACTTGAAGAACAGGTAAAACTGCTGATTCACTATCATGTGAGTGAAGACGACATACGGTTATTCGGGTTTGCATCAGACCCAGAAAGACTGTTATTCCGGCAGTTGATCTCCATCTCTCGCATTGGACCGAAGATCGCTTTATCCATTCTCTCCGCATTGTCCGTTCAAAACATCATACAGGCGATTGTGCAGGATGATGACCGCATCCTGGCAACAATACCGGGCTTGGGTAAGAAATCAGCCCAAAGGTTGATTATCGAGCTCAAAGATAAGATTTCAGAGATACCACAGGTTTCTTTGGACATGATCCCTGAACAGAAGAAGGATGTACTGCTGGAAGCAGAAACAGCCCTGATGTCATTGGGATACAAACTGCCCGAGATACGTTCTGCATTCCGTGAATTAAAAGCAGATAACCTGAGTTTGGAAGAGATCATCAAGAGAACAATTCAATATTTATACAGGAAACGCAACGTTTAATGAATATTCGCCTTGAAGCATACCAGATTTCGATCAAGGTTCTGAAGAATAATGATTATGCAGATAACCTTCTTCAGCAATCCTGTAAGAAATTATCAGATACAAACGAAAACCTCGAGTTGCTTTATCGTATCGTGAAAGGCATCGTGAAGATGCAGGGCAACTTGGAATATATTTGCAGTCAATACACAGAACCCGACAAGTTCAGCAAGACAGACCTCAAGATCAAAGCCCTTCTCTATCTCGGGTTCTTTCAACTTCTCCATCTCGATTCCATACCTGAGCATGCAGCCGTGAACGAGACTGTCGAAATAGCCAAGAAGTTATATGGTGAAAAGACAGCAGACTTTGTGAACGCAGTATTACGTGCTTATCTCAGGAATCCTCAAATCCAATACCCCGCAGATAATGCTGAGAAAATAGCTGCCATGTATTCCTATCCCGTCGATCTCATTAGGAAGTGGCTGCAATTGTGGGGTGAGGAAGAGACAGAATTCCTCTGCATGTATTACAATGAACCAGCAAAATTGCATATTCGTGTCAATAACCTTGCAACCGGCAAGAGTAAACTCATAGAATATTTCAGGAAAAGGGGCGTGGAATTCCAGGTATCTCCAGCATCACCAAATATTCTGATCACGACTCATGCACCGCAAGTCCTGCAGGATGTGGCATTCTCCGAAGGTTATTTCACTGTGCAGGATACTTCCGCTGCCCTTGTCGTTGAACTGCTTGATCCGCGCGAGAATGACTCTGTGCTGGACCTGTTTGCTGCACCCGGTGGAAAAGCGACCTATATTGCGGAAAGGATGAATAATACGGGTGAAGTGATTGCTGTCGATAAGATTCCTAGCAAGGTGAAACTCATCAAGCAGAACATGAACAGATTACAGATTGACAACATGATTTTGATTACAGAAGATGCTTTTCATTATGGACCTGTCGCACCAGCATTCGATAGAGTACTGCTGGATGTCCCCTGCTCTGGTTGGGGTGTATTCGGCAGAAAGCCTGATCTTCGCTGGCAATATCATCAGAATATCGAGGAATTGTTGAAGATACAGGCAAATGCTTTGAATCTGGGAGCGAGCTTTGTGAAACCGGGTGGTTACCTTGTTTATTCCACCTGCACGATGAACCCGCAGGAAAATGAAGAACAAGTCAACCGCTTCCTGAAAGCAAATCAGCAGTTTGAACTGGTACAGGCGAAGGATTTCATTCCTGCTGACTATACACGTGATGGGATGATGCATACTTTCCCGAACATTCATAACATGGATGGCGCTTTTGCCGCCAAGATGAGAAAGAAGGCAAAGGAACGCTAAGGAAAAGGACTCAGCAGTCTTTAGGAGAATACGATGGACTCTGAAAAAGTGAGATCAATTGTTGTTGCATTGGGTATCATGGTTGGTATCGTGCTTGTCACCGCAATTATCGTCAGCCAGATTTTCATGCCTCTTGTCTTCGGCAGAGGTAATACGGTAACCGTACCAAATCTCGTCGGCATGGATATAAAGGCTGCAAATACGGAGAGTGCTGACAACCAGCTGCATATCTCCGAAGCCACATATGCGAACAGCGATGAATATGCAAAAGGTATCATCATTTCTCAGGAACCCTCTCCAGGAACAAAAGTCAAGGCTGATGGCTCCATCTCTGTGATCGTTAGTAAGGGTGGTGAATTGTCTGTCGTCCCGACTGTGGAAGGATTGGAATTGAACAGGGCATTGTCGAGAATCAAGAATGCAGGTCTCAAACCAGTTGTGAAGGATTCTCTGTCATCTGACCAAGTGGAAGCAAATCATATTCTTCGTGTTTGGCCTTCTGCAGGTTCAGGCTTGACCCCGGGAAGCAGTGTATATCTCTCGGTTAGTACAGGTTCAGGCACAGCACCTGCTCAACCTTCTGAACCAGATACAGGAACAAGGTAATCACTTCTCGAGAATAATCGTTACAGGCCCGTCATTCACCAAACAGACTTTCATATCCGCAGCGAAGATACCCATTTCAGGAGTATGCCCTATCGCTTGAAGTTCAGCAGCAAATCGCTGGTATAATTCATTCGCTTTGTCAGGAGGGGCAGATTCAATATAATCAGGTCTTCTCCCCCTTAGGCAGTTTGCATACAATGTAAATTGTGAAACAAGGAGTATCCTCCCCCCTACATCATGGAGCGAAAGGTTCATTTTCCCATTCTCGTCGCTGAATATCCTCATATCAACCAGTTTCCTTGCCAGCCAGGGGATTTCATCTCCCGTATCTTCCCTACCAATACCAAGAAGAACCAACAGTCCAGTTTCAATTTCACCTACAATCTTTCCTTCAACTTCCACAGATGCCTTTGTTACTCTTTGAATCACCAATTTCATCTCGTACTCCAAATACAATGCTCACAGTCAGGTTTCTTTCTGCATACTTCCTTTGCATGCCTGACTATCAAAGCGTGATATTCATTGAATAGAGCAATATCCAAGGGCAATGAATGATGAAAGATTTCCTGTATTTCATGATATGTGCTCTTTTCGGTCGTTTTCCCCATCCTGGAGAATATTCTCTTTGTGTAAGCGTCAATGACAAACACAGGCAGCTCAAAAGCGTAGAGAAGTATTGAATCAGCTGTTTCGGGACCAATCCCATGAATCGATAGCAATTCTTTTCTGAACTCATGAAGGGTATGCTTCTTTTCGCTCAATTTCAATATCTCAATAGAAGCTTGCTGCAACCGCTTTGCCTTGATACGAAAGAATCCACTCGGCTTTATCAGCTCTTCCAGCAACTCCGTATCCATTTCAGCACAGGACTTCAAGTCACATGCATTCGCCTTCTTCAGGTTGGATATGGCTTTGCTGACATTACTCCAATTCGTGTTCTGGGTAAGAATGGCTCCAATAATGATCTCATCATGACTTTCACCTGGCCACCAATGCTGGGTTCCATATCGCTCGAATAATTGAGAATAGATTTCTTGAATTGTGAAAGGAAGATTATGACAGGGATATGCTGACATTAACTGACAATGCCTGCCTTGATCAAATCATGCATGTGCAGCACACCTACAGGCTTATGGGCATCATCGACGATGGGAAGCATCGTGATATTGAACTTCTCCATCAGGTTGAGTGCTTCCACAGCCAGGTCAGAAGGCTTCATTGCTTTTGGATTTACCGTCATGGCGTTCTCGATATGTATTGCAAGAGGATTTGTGCTTTCCTTCTGCAGTAAACGGCGCAAATCACCATCTGTTATGAACCCGGTGAGCAATCCATCGTGATCAATAACACACGTGCAGCCAAGTCGCTTGCCTGTCATTTCAACAATTGCTTCCGACATACTTTGGTTCATACGAATGACTGGAATTTCATCATCCTTGTGCATCAGTTCTTCAATGCGGAGCAGCATCTTTCTGCCGATCGCTCCACCCGGATGGAATCTTGCAAAGTCACTCTTCTGAAAATTGCGCTTCTTCATGAGGGCAATCGCCAATGCATCGCCAACGGCAAGAGCCACTGTCGTGCTGGCTGTTGGTACCAAGCCGAAAGGTTCATACTCCAACGGGACAGAGCAATCGATGACCACATCAGAATGCTGTGCCAATTCAGATTGAAGATTACCAGTAAAGGCGATAACCGGGATTTGCAGGAATTTGAAATAGGGGATCAAGCTCGTGATCTCGTTCGTATTTCCACTGTTGGAGATGGCAATTACCACGTCATTCTTTTCCACCATACCGATATCGCCATGAATACCTTCAGCAGCATGCAGGAAAATGGAAAGCGTACCGGTGCTTGCCAGTGTTGCTGCGATCTTCCTGGCAATGATGCCTGCCTTCCCCATACCTGTAACGACCACCTTCCCCTTGCAGTCATAGACCAGGTCGAATGCCCTTACTATCGAAGCATCGATGCGTTCCGCAACTTGGCGGATCGCATCGGCTTCTGTATTTAATTCTTGTTTAACCAATTCAATGATGTTCATATTCTATGAACTCTCAATCTCATCCCGTATCTTTTTAACAGCTTCCTCAAGGTTCATCATTCCCATATCACCCTGTGTATGGCGACGAACAGAGACGCTGCCTGCATCCATTTCCTTTTGACCCACGATGAACATGAACGGAATCTTCTTCATCTCCGCTTCACGAATCTTATAACCTATCTTTTCGCTGGCAAAATCAATTTCCGCTCTGATCTTCATCTTCAGCAGCTTCTCATGAACCTGCTTCGCATAAGCTTCGAAATTCTCTCCAACCGGTATGATCATCACCTGGATCGGACATAACCAGACTGGGAAATTCCCCGCATAGTATTCTATCAGGGTACCAAAGAAACGTTCCATCGAACCGAATATCGCACGATGAACCATCAGGGGTCTGTGCGGTTGATTATCCGGACCTATGTATTCCATCTCGAAACGCATCGGCTCGTTAAAATCGAATTGGATAGTCGTGCATTGCCAGGAGCGTCCAAGGGCATCCTTGATCTTGATATCGATCTTCGGACCGTAGAAGGCACCACCGCCTTCATCAACATCAAATTCAAATCCCTGTTTCTTCAATGCAGTACGCAATGATTCTTCTGCAAGTTTCCAGTCCTCAGGTTCGCCCACAGCACCTTCCGGCATTGTGGAAAGATAGATCTGGAATTCCTGGAATCCGAATTTCTTCAGCATTTCCATGGAGAATATCAGCAGCCTTTCGACTTCATCCATGATCTGATCAGGAGTACAGATGATATGAGCATCATCCTGCGTGAATCCACGTACACGCATCAAACCGTGAAGTGTCCCGG
>DAONDQ010000040.1:0-22386 GCA_035402645.1 Candidatus Cloacimonadota bacterium
AACAACTAACAACTAACAACTAACAACTAACAACTAACAACTAACAACTAACAATTTTCGGATTTAGAAGAATTGAGGGTTTTTACAGAAGCGGCTAATAATCTGATAAGTTCCCTACACATTGGACTTAAGCTATTATACAATTCATCTTTAATTAAGTTCGTATCGTGTAGCAAAGATAACCAATATTCAGTTTCATTCGCTTCTTTTAATGCTATACTCAATTTACTGACGAAATCTGCTTTTGACTGTCCAAATTCTGATTCACGTATCATTGCTCCGATTGAAGTTCCAGATCGAAGAAGCTGCTTGCTTAGTATGAATTCTCTTTGATTATTAAGTTTATAACATGCATGGACAATTGCTTTGGCAAATTCATAACTCTTCGACTTTAAAATTGATTCTTTCATTTTGAATGCCTCCTTTTCATTACAAGTTGAACAATTAAGAAAGTTTAAGTAAAGAACTATTTTCCCCCTCTCTCTTCTGTAATTGTTCGTTGTTAGTTGTTCGTTGTTAGTTCATGTGTTAGTTTTTGTTGACAATTCCGCAGCTTGTGAGGAATTTGCAATTGTTGTGGGGCATTAGCTCAGCTGGGAGAGCGCTTGACTGGCAGTCAAGAGGTCAGCAGTTCGATCCTGCTATGCTCCACCAAGATTTTAATTAGTCCATCGGTATTTGATATCGATGGACTATTTTTTTGCTGGTTTCTTTGGATAACTCCCTATAAATGGTTGTTTTCTTACTTTACGTTTCCAGGATTCTCTATCTTCCCTAAGAATAAAATACTCCCTGATGTATTATGTCGAATCATAAAGATAAAAGGATGATCAGCCCTGAAAGTATGGATTTCTCCTGGTTCCCTGCCTCCTTTGGGGAACATGCCTGCTTCTGTGATGGCAGCAGCTTCTGTACCTAATTCATCAACAGATACGAAAGTTTTATGTACCAGATCATGGACATAAGGTTGTGGATTATCTATCATTTTACTGAAATTTGCATTGCGTATATCGAAGGGGGTGGTCATACCCAGATGTCTAAAATTCTTGATCAATCCATCATAACTCTCATCAATCCTGAATTTGGGAAGGAACACATTCACTGTTTGAAAACTCATTCTACTAAGCCAATCATTAAGATTAGTGTTATTGAGCTGGGATTCTAATATTGAAATATCTTCATTTATTTGTGGAAGTAGAATGATCATTGATATTTCTCCCACATAAGGAAGCTGGATAACCTTTAAGGTACCAGTATCAAGGTATTTGTAAAAAGCTTGTCGATCCATCATCATAACAGATTGCGATGCTTTAACATTTCCTTTTTTCTGATAAAAGAAGTTATCTTCTTTTGTGAAGCGTTTCATAAATATAACTGCCCATTCCCCTTTGAAATATATAGCATTAGTAAGCACAGAAACAGTAAGACTGTCCAATGTTCCCGGCTTTACTATTTTGGTGATAGTATGATTGGTTTTATCATCTACCCATTTATTGATTGTGGCAGCTGAATTCACTTTATCTCTAAAATTAAGTGCTATTATCTCTGCATCATAATTATCTTTTGCCATAGCCAGAAACTCTTTTCTAAAATGAGTCTGAAAACGCTTTGCCAGAAACAGTCCATTTGCCATTTTCAATTGAACTGTATCAAATTTCTTGGTTGTGACAATATTATCTTGAAGTTGCTTAAATTCATAATTGAGTGTATCAGTTGGTTGAGTAAAATTGAATGTTGAAGCAATCTGCCTGGCAGTTTGACCACCTGCACCCGCATATAACATGGCAAATATAGTGGAAAGACTATAGGGTGAGAAGAACAGATTTGTATGTTCCTTATTGAGTTCCTTATACATTTTGAAAGCAAATGCATTATTCCCTTCAATGAATTTAGGGTTCCAATTAATCTTTGCCTGTACCATATGTGCTTGTGCCATATCTGGGGATGCACTCTTATGCTGTTCAATTTCTACCGACGGTCTTGATTTTTGTGCATATAAAAAGATGATGGACATTGTAAGTAAGATGAGTATGATGAGCTTTTTCATATTATCTCCAATGAAATAATTTTCTTACGCAATTTACACAAGAGTATAAAATAATACAAGTTAATATTTCGTATAAAACCCAATGAGGAGAGAAAATTTAGAACTGGTTTCGGATTTCATTTTTAGGTTGACCTTTATTACATATAAAAATATGAATGTAGTGAATAACTCTTCCACTTAACATGAAATCTAAAGGACAGAACAGGAGATAAGATGAAAAAGGAATACTTCATTCTACTATTTCTTGTTCTAATTATTTTATTTTCTCTTATTCATGGTTGTAAAAAGAACGATGAGACCACGAATTGGAAACAAGAGCATAATGTTCTGATCAGGAATTTTACTTGGAATGTCGATAGCTCCTTTCATATCTATTTTGATGTTATTAATAATACAGATTCTGCTGTTTATGTGATGGTTTCTGACTGGTACTTGGATGGTATGAAACAGCGATATATACCTAAGAACAATTGGCCACAAGAAAGTACAATAAACAAAATTCTATATATCCCATCTTACCCAAAATTTATTCCACTGAATATCAAGTCACTCATTTACAGAACCCCCTCATATAAAGGTTTTCCTACTTTTGTTAAACTGGCACCACGACAATCTCAAAGAATCCACTTGAGTTTTAAACAAAGCTTCTATAAAATGATTAAACGCACAATTAATCAGATTAAATTTAATATTACTCTGTATTACTTAACGCAAACATTGTGGGAAAAAAACCGTGAAGCTTTTATCTTTTATTACGACAGCAATAACTCTGTAATCGAACCATCTACAAAGCCATGGACATGTTATATCCCTTTTGAACGAGAATCAGTTCATTATGGTATTGTCACTCCGCTCGATTCACATTCGCCACATCCAATATACTTGATACCTGTCACAGGCGAACTAAAAAAAGGATTTTAGCTGTTTTAATTCAAGGAAGAATATTCAGACCACAGCCGGTACTTACTTGATAATGGCTCAAATCTGCGTAAAAGAGTGTTTACCAACTATTCAAGGAGTTTCTCAAGATGAGTAGAATTTATTCAAAAATTGGGTTTGCATTACTTGGTTTTATTATTGGGTATTTATGTGCGATAATCTTTCCTGATTTTTTCAAGCAAACATATACATATGAAACACGAGAAAACTTAATACTGGATAATATCATAGAAATCCCAAAAAATACAATCATATCCAAGATAAGAGTTATGCCCGAGGGATTTACAACTTATGCATTGTACATAAATATAGATAACTGGGATCGAAAGATATTAAAACTTAAAGATGTAGAACGTGGGGTATGGTATAATCCATATTGGTATCGACCGTTAGATACCAGTCATCCTGATTCAACAGTAAAAAAAATACTAATTTATCAAGATGAATAGCAATGGATGAAATTATGGAATTAGGTACCCATAAGAAAAGAATAAAGAAGATATTGACTATAGTATCAGCTTCTTTGGGGATATTAATTATCGTTGTATTTTCTATATTGTACTCGTATGTTTATCATTTTACTGAGAATGGTGGAATATGGAATATCAAAGAGCTGCATTTTGCTAATCAAAAATCACTTTATCTAAAAGTCAGTTATTATGGCGGAGGATTTGGCGACACTCATACATCAATTCGGATATCAACTCACAGAAAAGGAAAAGTATATAGGGGAGATTATGTTTTTCGAGGGAATGGCATTAGTTTTTATTATCAAGTGAATGGTGATACGTTAAATTTATATACAAGTGATAAAATAGATTATGAGCCGGGAAATAATAAAACAGGCATTTCAGTTAAAGTACATGTTCTTAGCACAAGCGAGTCAGTTCTTTTCGATTATTATGGGAAAGGTGAAGGAATGCAAAAAGTCACATCACGACCTAATAATCCTTTTACAGACGAGTAATGCAAAATATGGCAATAAAATTTTGCCTTGCCAATTTGATTTTAACACTTCAGATGAAGGCAGGGCAAGGCATCATGATAATAACACATAAGTTGAACGTCAGAACTTACTTTTAAGGATTTTATATGAGACGAATCATCTATTTATTGCTCTTAGCTTTTACTCTCACTCTTTGCGGATGTGTTGCTTCATATTATGCTTTTGTTCCTGATAAGAAAGAAACTTTTATGCCTTTTAAATCAATAAATGATGATATCAAGACGGTTTGGCCTAGATATCTTATTTATCAAGACAGCACAATTCGAGTTGGATTTTCTGGATATGAACGAATGTGGGGAGATCAAGCTACTTTTGAAATTGTAATCGCTGCAAAGAATGATGGAAAAGTAAGGATTCAGGATGTATCTTTAAAATTATCAGATCAAGAAAACAAAATCATTGAATCCATTCCTTCTACGATTATAACTCCCAATAAAATCTATACAGATATGGATTTCAAAGACATCCCTGATTCTTCAAAAGTAAGTGAAACTGGTATTATTCGAAATAATACTTTTATTTGTGCTTACATTACGCATGATATCATTTATGATAACAAATTGTGTACCTTTATTATACATATTCAATGTTATGAAGAAGGCAAACGGGTTAAAATTGACCGTCAGATGAAATTATATCGAACAGTGAAGACAAGACCTTCTTCTATCTGGGATTTTTTAAATACAATTTAGGGAATCTCCGCCAATATTAAAAAAAGACTGCTTTCAATATTTCTTTACTTTAATAGTAGTGCTTTCTAAAATAGGAAGTAAGAATAGGACATAAAGGACTATCAAAGATAATTCGGGTCTATCTAAAACCAATGATTAGATTATTTCCATTATTCTTATTTTTTCTTGTTTTTATAACAACTTCCTATTGTTACGATAATAATTCTCAGTCTGGTTTGACTGTAGTATGCTTTTCATGCGATTCTACCGGTACTGTGAAACATTATTTTCATTCAGATGAAAGTATTTATGTAGGATTCACGATAAAAAAAAACATCCGGAAAAGCCATAACATATCAGGTTTTCGATAAAAACTATTATTTTGATCTTGATTGGGATAATGCCATTCAAAAAAGTAATCCAGACGATGACTGGTATCCTCTTCTCGGTCTAAGTCATGGAAAGCGGGTCATCTATCCTGATATAAAGTATACAAAAATTAATAAAGTACTGAATCCTAATGACTCGATTTCCTATTATGAATGTTATCCGACATTAAATCCTCTAAGTAATGGGCTGTGGAAAATAAGATTCCTATTTAAGTTGGATTTTGGAAAAGAGCTTAATAGATGCTTTGACATGGAAGATACAACAATATTGGTTTCAATTTATTAGAGATAAATTTGAAGACCATGAGGCTTCTACGTGAATCGATTGATATCTTCGCTACCAGCCCCTGATAACAACTATTTGAAAAGACCGCTTTTACGGTCTTTTTCTTTTACTTATTATTATCAGGTTACACAATTTAATTCTTATTTCACAATGTTTGGTATGTTTATAACATGCTATATTTTTATAAGAACATAATGTGCTGTAAAAGGGGGCTATGTGAATGTTCTCTTAATCTCTCCACCTGAAAAGTCATTAGGTTTTGCTTCGATCAATTCAGGAACACAAATACTTCAAGGAATACTCTATGTTGCTGCGGCAGCGAAACGTGCAGGTCATCAGGCGCTGGTCACAATTGCAGATAAAAACAACATCCGAGAAGAGATTGAAAAATATCAGCCACAGATTGTCGGTTTTACCTGTGTCACTATGAATTATTTATCCGTAAAGGATACGATACATACATTGAAAAATGAGTTTCCTCATATATACACGATTCTGGGTGGACACCATGCAACATTCATGACGCATGAGATATTCGCTGAATGTCCTGTCGATTATATCTGCCGTGGTGAAGGAGAAGTATCCTTTCCTGCTTTATTGGACTCACTGGAAAATGGCAATCCTTATCCTACCATTGAAGGGATCGCCTACCGCAAGGATGGACAAGTACACAATGCCGATAAAATCACATTATTGGATAATCTCGATGATTTACCCCGGATCACATATGATTTGGTCGCTCCGGGTTTAGGATTTAGTCCGAAAATTGTCTCCAGCAGGGGATGCCCATTCAACTGTTCTTTTTGCTCAATATCAGCATTTTACCAGGGGAAATGGAGACAGCGCAGTGTTACCGATGTCATGGATGATGTTGAAATTGCCTATCGGGAAGGGCATCGCAAATTCTGGTTTCATGATGATAACCTTACAGTCAGGACTGACTGGGTGCGTGAATTCTGTCGTGAACTTGATAAGCGGAAGATGAAAATTACGTGGAACTGCATGTCGCGCATCGATACCATCGTCAATGATCCTGATTTGATCAAGACTATGGCGAAGGCTGGTTGTGTGCAGATCAATATTGGGATTGAGAGCGGGATCCAGGAAGTCCTCGATTCATATCAGAAAAAAACAACGTTGGATCAGATCCGGCAGGCAGCAAAGACACTGAGAAAATCGAACATTTTTTATCTGCTTTTCATGATCCTTGGTTCAGGAGACCAGTACGATACTCCGGAGTACATTGACCAAAACATTCGATTCTTTGAATCTGTACCTTTTGATATGCTGACTATTTCGATCCTGACACCGCTTCCCGGTACAGCATTTTATGAGAAGATCACGTCAGAAGGCAGGTTAATCAGCAGGGATTGGGACAAATATGATATGCTGCATTGCGTATATCAACCAACTGGGGTTTCACCGCAGGAAATGGAATCCTGGATGCCCAAAGCATATAAGCGTATCTATTTCAAGCGTGGTCTCAAGAATATATCATCTTTGATGTTGGGTTTTAGAACAGGATTATACAAACCCCGCCGTATCTTCAATTTTCTCCGTTTCGTTCTGTCCTACGCCACAGAAACTAAAAGCCTGGATGAATCCTTGAGACCTGGCCAAAAAAAAACCTAATGTCCAGGTAGATAGGAAATCCATTCAAATTTCTTTCTCTGTTCTAAATAATTTTCATCACTTTGATTCTTCGCTGCTTCCCTTTCAAAAGGATTGCCGTTATACCCGTATTTGAACCAATAGAACAGATAAAGAAAAAAGAAACCTATGATATAGAGTTCCTTTTGTTGCGCAAAGTGGATCTTCTCGTGATTGATGATGATATGATCTGGATATTCCCCTTTGTAAAAGAGAAAAGGAATAAGGGCAAGTGCGTCGTACTTGCCCCATGGAATTAATCTATTTTGTACAAAGATTGTACGCGATTTCACTTATTTATCCCGTTGTTTCTTCTTCCCGTGAATCTTGGCTGTGACAGGTGTGCCGAAATACTTGGCATTATTCAGGGCGCGAAGCATTTGCTTATCAAAAGCAGAATCCAATTCCACTAATGTATCCTCTGCTCCAATGCTGATATTCCCTATTTCAATTCCCCTGGCAACATGAAGTCTATTGATGAACTTCATCAATTCACGCTTGGTCAGATTTTCCCGATATCCGATGTTCAGTTTGTAGGTGCTGAAAGAAACACTTTGTTTTCTTTCCGGTTTTGCATCGAATTTCTTTTCATTAACCATGTCGAGATCTGCTGCATCCTTGTAATATTCAAGGAATCTGTTGAATTCGACCGCAACAAATCTTTTAATGAGTTCTTCATTCGTCATCCAGTTCAGTCTTTTATACACATTCTGCAGGAAGGGATTGATCTGCTCTTCATCGATCTCGATATTTTCCATCGTATCGATCAGATTGAATAACTGCTTTTCACAGATTTCCTTCCCCGTCGGTACATGAGCATAGGTGATTTGTTTGCCGAGTCTTTTTTCTATCGCCTTAAGTTGACCCATTTCCCTGCTGTGAATGATCGTAATGGAAATTCCGTTTTTACCAGCTCTGCCGGTTCTTCCTGAACGATGAATATAGAGATCCGTCTCGGTAGGTGCTTCATAATTGATGATGTGAGTGAGATCATCCACATCGAGCCCGCGGGCAGCAACATCAGTCGCAACCAATAACTGTAGATATTTGGTACGGAAACGGTTCATCACCAGGTCACGCTGTCCCTGTGAAAGGTCGCCATGCAATGCATCGGCATTATATCCATCCTGCTGGAGTTTATTTGCCACTTCCTGTGTCTCATTTCTTGTCCTGCAGAACACAATGCCATATATATTCGGGTTAATATCCACGATACGCTTCAAAGCCCTGTATTTGTCTTTTGCCTGGACTTTGTAGTAATAGTGCTGGATGCTCTCTACTGCCTGGTCTTGTCTGCCAATACTGATCTGATGGGGTTCCTTCAGGAAGGTGTTAGCCAGTTCCTTCACATCTTTCGGCATGGTGGCTGAAAAGAGTACAGACTGCTTATCATCCGGAGTATGACTCATGATGCTGAATATTTCTTCCTTGAATCCCATGTTCAGCATTTCATCCGCCTCATCGAGGATCAAGGTCTTCAGGGCATGTAGTTTCAGAACATTCTGTCTTAGCATATCAAACACTCTTCCGGGTGTTCCAACTACAATATGCACACCACCTCTAAGTCTATCCTTCTGCGTGGCAATGGGAGCTCCGCCATAGACGGCGCAAATCCTGATTGTCGGCATATACTTGGAGAAACTTTCAAAATCCCTGGTGATTTGCATGCATAATTCACGTGTGGGACAGAGGATGAGAGTTTGTACTTCGATCCGTTCGGCATTGGTTTTTGTGAGTACAGGAAAGCCAAATGCGGCAGTCTTACCAGAGCCGGTCTGGGATAAGGCGATCAGGTCTGTATCGTTTTCAAGAAGCCATGGAATCGCTTCCTGTTGAATTGGTGTAGGTGTGATAAAGTTCAAGTCTTGAATTGCTCTCAATATGACTTGTGGGAGTTGCATTTCATTAAAATTCATGATTTCCTTCTTATTTTGTTAAAACCATGAATAATTGCGATGGATATCTGTCAAAGGGAATGCTTATCCAACTCCTTCAAAAAAAGATGGATACACGTTCAAACCTTCTGATACTCTATATCAAGGTATTTGGTTTATTTTAAATAAAGTACCTTACCGGTGAGACTTTTGGATTTCCCTGTCACCTTGATTAAATAAACTCCGCTTGCAGATAACTCACCATGGTTATCTCTTCCGTCCCACTCAATGACGTGTTTTCCTAAAACATATTGCTGTTTCTCTATGTTTCGAATATGCTTACCTCGAATGTTATATACATCCACGGATATAAAATCAGGGGATTTCAATTCAAAGGAAATATTCGTCGAATTGCCGAAAGGATTGGGGAAAGTCATCAGTTTTCGGACAGGAGCAGGAGATGTATTATCGTCCACGGGTGTATTCACAAAAAAGGTCTTGGAAGTTGAGTATGTATCACCATCGATTTCAACGGACAAGAAAACTTCCTTCTGCCCGGGAGTGGTAAAAATCCAAACTGGATCCTGTTGCGAGCTCTGAATGATATAAGGATTATCAAAATACCAATGCCATGAGGTCACATCACCCACCGACGTATCTGTAAACTGGATCGGTTCATTCACTTCCCCTACCTGGCTGTAGGCGAAATCGGCGGCAAATGGTACCGGTGTATATGTGAATGCCTGCACATTTGACCAATTACCCCAATCAGTATTCTGACTGCGGTACCTGATTTTCCAGAAGTAGGTTTGTCCCTGATCTAATAAGCCAAAGGGAACGGTTAAGCGTTTCAGGTCGATTCCAGCATTGAGATTCGTAGGTGTGTAATCAGGTGCACCTGAATCCCCGTAGAAATCCACCCAATCCCTTGTTTTATCAACAATGGTGGGATTGAATGTAGGAGAAGCAGAAACTTGAATCTGTGATGACATCAGAACCATATTCGAATAAGGAATGGCAGCATTTGAAACTAATTTGACCAAGCCGTCAGTCGGCGCTTTGGCAGAGAGGGCTGAAACCTGGTATGAGATCGTAGTAACAGCCTGAGACCAGGTATCTATTTCTTCATTCAGTAATGGAAAATGCGAATTCCCCAAGGAATAAACCCTTGCATCATATGTATGATTATTAAGATCAATATCCAGGATTGTGTAATTCCAAAAATCCATAGCTACCTGGATTTCCGGATAATCCTGCTGATCAGCATCATTCCCCCATTGATCCAGGGGCGCTCCTCCACCACCCGCTAAAAGAAGTCGAGTTCTCCCCCACGGGGTCGTACCTCTTTCAAATGTATGCGCATGACCATACGCGAGAAGGCATGGTTTTGAAATGACATTAAAAGCAGGTAATACGGAATTCTGAACCCAATTATTGTTTTCTGAAGGAAGTATTTCGCTATGCCCGAAATGATGTGTAACTCCAAAGACGAAGTCTATGCCATCATCAGTTGCAGCGGTGTTGAGCTGATCAGATACCCAATTCAGTTGCGTGTCGCCTCCGATGTTTGAATCCATGAAGATGAATTTGGAGTTGGCAAGATTAAAAGTGAAATACATTTTCCCTTCTGGACCTGCAATTCCTTCTGTTTTCATGAAATCATAGAAATTCTGGTTTTCACCTTCGTGGTTACCAGGTGAAACCATGATCGGTATGTAGGCGCTCAGGGGACTGAATGGAATAAAAAACTGATCTACAAAAGGATCTGGCTGACCTGCCCATTCCACCGTATCACCAGTATGGCAAATCAGATTGATCATATGACGCCAATCTTCTCCATACAAGTCCCTGCATTTATCCTGAATGGCAGTGACAAGATTCTCCAAATCCGAGACATTCGTTCTTGTATCACCGATAAAGATAATCCTTAGGTGTCCATCGATTGTATTCGATTCAGGGATGGTCTGAAAACTATAGATATCGGATACTTGGCTTCCTGTTATACATTTATAATAATACACAGTATTGGGTGAAAGATTCTGAAGATTTGCCCAATGCCACTTGATCTCATCTGAAAATACATGGACATCACCCGATTGAGACATGCCAAGGGCTTCTGAAGTACCATATTGGACAGTAGATTCGGTACCGGATGCAGCCAACCAGCAAACATACATCGATGTTGCCGAAGGAGTTTGGAGATAGGGATGCATCTCATCTGTTTGAGCGAATATAAGAATCGGGAGAAGTAGGATGACCAATGTTAGATATCGTATCATAATACACCTCATGATATAGATATAATCGAGGCTATTGAGAATTATTCTCTTATGAACGATATGAAACTTCTATCTCATTTGTCAAGAAAGCATTTCTTCCAAAGTTGTATTCAGTGACCAGTAAATCTGTTTCACGTCCTCACTGTTTACCGTAAATGGATTATTTGCCATGTTTCGGCTCGTCATCACTTCTGTCAGTTTTTCCATGATGAATTCATCCGTGATTTCCACTTCATAAGACATATCGAGCAGTTTCAGCCAATCATAGAATTGACCTCGGGAAATCTGGAGATAATGGAAAAGATCATCCAGTTCCTGTTGAAGAGTGGGATAGTAAAGATCCATCACACCCTTCAACACGATACCGTTTGCAAGGCCATGGGATAAACCGAATTCCGTTGTCAGGGGATAACCGATTGAATGCTGTAAAGTCGTACTGGTCTGGGCAATCACCATACCACCATAAAGAGCAGCCTGCATCAGTGCTTCCCGATATTCAAGCTCTTCAGGCATGCGCATTGCGTGAATCAGATGATTGTAAATCAGCTCGATTCCCTTGTGAATAAAAGGATACATAAGAGGATTTCTCTTATTGGAGTAGATTCCTTCCAGTAAATGACTCAATGCATCCACAGCCGTATCCCTGGTAATGGTACTCGGCAAGGACAATGTATATTTCGGATCAACAATGGCAATTGTTGGGAAAAGGTGATCGGAACCGAATCCAGCCTTTTTCCTTGTAAAGCGGTTCGAAAGCACACTAAATTGAGTGACACATGATCCTGTACCTGCCGTAGTCGGTACAGCAACAATGGGTAAGGCTCCCTTGATACGGGAAGCATCTGTGATATCTTCACCATGTAGGTCATTGAATACGGCACCGGCAATTGCCTTGGCTGAATCCATCGGGCTTCCGCCACCTATACCAATGACAAAGTCACAATGTTCTTCCCTGCAGACATCTGCACCTTCATCGACCATGCTGATTTCGGGATTGGAATTTACACGATTATAGATTTCATAAGGAATGTTATGCTTTGATAATATAGCCTTGATATCGGCTAAAGCACCTGAACGTTCAGCTGATGAGTAGCCTGTAACAATGAGAGCTTTTTCCCCAAGTTCCGCTATCGCTTCTCTTCCTTCAGTATGATTGTCCTTACAGAACAATACCCTCGTGGGAGAATAAAACGAATGCATATGTCCACCTTCAATTCTTTTTCTTTGCTTATCTATTTGCACATGCTGTACCATTTTTTCATACCTCTCTTTTTATCAGGACCAGATAGTCCCCAAGGTTCTTAAAACCAAACTTTTCGTACAAGTGTTTGGCAACCAGGTTTTGTCGGTCAACTTCCAATTTTGCCTGGTATCCGAGTTCATGAGCATATCGGATCGATGCTTCCAAGAGTAAGTGTGACAAACCTTTACCTTGATATTCGGGAGTCATTGCCATGTGATGAATGTATAACCTTCGATAGTCATGTGTCAGCCAAACTGTACCTATGATTTTCTCATTTTCGATTAACGAAAGAATTTTCCCCCCGTGCTCAATCGTACGTTGAACCACTTCAAAAGTGTCGCCACGAGCAGGATTTCCCACACCCGTTCGTTGCCATATCTCTACAATTTGTTGAAATACATCAACATCAAAGTGTTCCGATAATCTTACCATAGAAAACTCACTTTCTCTTCCTTGAATTTGATAAATATTCGATTGTTCATTAATGGATTCGTCAAGGAATAACCTTAGAAATGAAACCATGAACCTGTGTTTTCTTATTGACATCGTGATTCGGAATTGCATAAATGCTCTATTGACGCATTTTATTATTAGAACCTTGAACCAAGGAGATATTATGAAATCCTTATCTTATGTTCTTCTATTAATTCCCATATTATTACTTTCCGGGTGCGTTTCCATGGGAAAGTACAAGACGCTGGATCAGCAGAAAATCGATCTTGAAATCCAAAAAGGCATGCTTTCGGAAAGGGTGGACAGCCTTGTGACGGAAGTACGATTGCTCTCAAAGGCATTGGATGAGCAAAAAGCACTGTTAGTGAAGGAAATTGGTCAAAAGAATGCAGATTTGAACCAGCAGCAGGCGGAATATGACCGTCTTGAGCAGGAATTGAAAATGAAAACCGCTCTCCTGAACGCAAAGAATGATTCCCTTATGGCTCAGACTACTATTTATGATCAGCGACTGAATCAGTTACAGGCAAAACAGGCTGAATATGAAAATATGGTACGTGATAAGGAACAGGAATCCAAAAATTACCAAGCCTTACTGAACAGCCTGAAATCCGAGCTAAATGATAAGTCAGTTACAATTCAGAATTTAGAGGGAAAACTCACAGTCACATTCGTGAATGAGGTTCTCTTTGAATCAGGCAGTGCTTCCATTTCTTCTAAGGGAAAGGCAATTCTGGATGACTTCGCAAGAGGAATGAAAGATAATCCCGGTTATCGTATCAATGTGATTGGACACACTGACAATGTGGGTATCTCAGGACTTCTTGCTAAGACTTATCCTTCTAATTGGGAATTATCAACTGCCCGTGCGGTTGCCGTTGTCCGATATTTATCAGAAAAATCCGGAATGACACCTGAGAATCTGCATCCAGAAGGACAGAGTTATTATGCACCTGTCGCTTCTAATGATACAGCAGAAGGAAGAGCAAAGAACAGACGCGTGGAAATCGTAATTGTTCCCATTGCCAAGACTGCTCAGAAGTAACATTATTGCCGGATATTGCAGATCGATTAGTTAGGTGGTTCATACAGAATCAGAGAATCCTGCCTTGGAGAGATAATCCGGAACCGTATAGAGTATGGGTTTCTGAGATCATGCTGCAACAAACCCGTGTTCAGACGGTGCTCTCGTATTATCATCGCTTCATGGAACAATATCCTTGTATCACAGCATTAGCAAATGCTTCGCTTGAAGATGTCCTGAATTCATGGCAGGGTCTGGGATATTATTCGAGAGCGAAGAATCTTCACAAAGCGGCAAAGATCATTCAAGACCAATATCATTCAATATTCCCTCAGGAATACGATGAGATCTTGAAGCTACCCGGTATTGGAAAATATACTGCTGCTGCTGTTCTATCAATTGCTTTCAACCAACCCTTCCCAGTTGTTGATGGAAACGTGATGCGGGTTATCTCAAGACTATTCGGAATTTCTACTAATCTTCGATTACCCAAAACGGTCAAAATGATTGAAATGCACTTGAATAGCATCTTTCCTGCAAAGAAGGCATCGGATTTCAACCAGGGTATGATGGAATTAGGTGCCCTGATTTGTTTGCCTCAGAATCCCAAATGCGAAAAATGTCCGATCAGCATGTTCTGTGCTGCTTATAAAACAGGCAAACAAGCAGATTATCCAAACAAATCGATTCAACCCAAGCCAAAGGTCATTCACAGAACGATCGTGTTAATTCGCAAGAAGGACAAGTATCTTGTACATAAACGCAACGAAAAGGGGCTTTTAGCCTCCATGTGGGAATTTCCGGGTGTAGATTCCAATGAAAGGACTGCGATCAGCAAATTTGAAACTGAATATGGTTTTGTGATTGATTTACATCATAAACTATTCGATACTGATTTCACCTTCACGCATCGCATTTGGAAAATGAGTGTATATGAAGCAAGCATCAGGAATGAACTTGATGATTCCAACGATTGGAAATGGCTTTCCTTTGCAGAAATGACGACTTATCCCTTCCCCAAGGCATTCAGTAAGATCATGGAATACTGCAAACAACTTTCCTGAGTAATAATATATTCATTCATCAATGGTATAAGAGAACCCTGATACCACCTCTTCCGTCTGCAACATAAACATAATCATCACTGAAAGCAACATCGAAGATACGATCCTTGCCCCTATATGAATTGGATTCCATTGGTCTTTTCGGGTAAGACACATCTAAAACCCGCAGACCACCTTTACCTAAACATACAAATGCAGAAGTACCACGAATCCGAATACTTTGGACTGGAAATGGGTATGCAGCCTGTGTAACGATGTAAGGCTTATCGGGATTCTTAATGCTCATGACGATCACGGAATTCTTTGTCCCGATGAGAGCAAAAGTATCCTTCACGGCTATACATCTTGCATCTAATATCTGATAGTTCGATCCCTTGGCAACAGGAGCAGATAGATCGGAAGCATCGATCACAACAAGACCGAATTTATTCAATGCATATATCAAAGGCCATTTTACATCAAGTGCCTTTAATCCCAAATAATCATGAAAATAACTGATCACTCGCCCAATACTGCCATGTCCCAATTCCACGATTTGCAGTCCTGTATCAGCATCTGCAATGTAGAGAGTGGACCCCTGTCGCGCTGAATTTGTCCCATTAAAGGTTTGCACATGAATGATCTTTCCCGTCTTGTTTGTATCATCATTTTCCTGGAGTGCAAGTTCCATGGGTCCAATCACGATCATATCATAAGGTGGTACAGGTTCGATGGAGTTGAGATCTTCATTGGTCTTGAATTCAGTCACAAGTTTTGGATGGGATATATTATTCGCAGAATAGACCTTCAAGAGTGAATCCCCATATACATACAGTGTATAATCCTCTATGGCAAGTCGAGATGCATAGGGTACTTTCACAGTGTCGATTTCGGTCAGGAATTTGTAATTCTCATAAGCAGCAAGTTCAGAGACACAGAGGATTAGAGTACTGATAATCAGTAACAGACGAAACCATTGGTTTGTTTTCATAATGCCCGCTATTTGTTTATTTTTTTTGGTTCCAGAGATTCAATCAAACGCTTGATCACATCACGAGATTTCATCCCTTCTGCTTCTGCTGCAAAGGATATGATCACCCTGTGCTGCAAGACAATCATGGCGACATGCTTCACATCATCGATGGAAGGAGTCAGCCTGTTTTGAAGTGCAGCCCTTGCCTTCGCTCCCAGGATCATATATTGGGAAGCGCGTGGTCCAGCCCCCCAGTTCACCCACTGCTTAATAAAATCAGGGGCATTCTCATCGTTTGGTCTGGTCGCACGTGCAAGTTTCACGGCAAAATCAAGTACATGATCACTCACAGGAATTTCCCGTACTGCGTGCTGTATGGCGATGATATCGTTTGAATGAAGGATCGATCTCACGTTCTGATCGATCGTCATCGTTGTTCTTTTAACAATTTCTCTTTCTTCATCATAAGTTGGATAGTCAATATTGATATTGAACATGAAACGATCCAACTGGGCTTCAGGCAATGGATATGTACCTTCCTGCTCAATGGGATTCTGAGTCGCCAAAACCAGAAACGGTTGTTCGAGACTGAACGTCTCATTCCCAGCAGTAACCTGGTACTCCTGCATCGCCTGTAAAAGTGCTGATTGAGTCTTCGGGGGAGTACGATTGATCTCATCCGCAAGTATCATATTGGCAAAGACAGGACCTTTAATATAATGAAAGTACCTGTTTCCATCGGCCTTGTTCTCGGTAAGAATATCCGTACCCGTAATATCGGAAGGCATGAGATCAGGTGTAAACTGGATTCGGTTGAATTTGAGATCAAGCGCTTTGGCAAGAGTTGAAATCATGAGTGTCTTCGCCAGTCCCGGCACTCCTTCCAAAAGGATATGTCCGTTGGAGAATAACGCAATGAGTATATTCTCGATTACTTCATCCTGCCCGATAATGACCTTTTTTATCTCATCCAGAATGGTCTGTCTTACGACGCCCATTCTTTCCAATACTGCTAATTGTTCATTGGGATTCATCATTCAGTTCGTCTCCTCGATTCAAGAAATCTATGTTCTTAATCCCTGCATAACTCAGGGATATGATGCCAAAAACTGTCATGATGACCGCTGTCAGCACATGTGCAAATGCCATGATCGCAGCCATCTCTTCCTTCAACAATCCAAAACCCACAGCAAATATGATGACCATCATCCATTCGTTACTTCCCAACTGCGCAGGCGGTTGTGGCAGAACATAGGATAGATTGATCAATGTGTAGCCAAGCATGATGATTAAAAAATCAACATGCAGATTAAAGGCAAGGAATATAAAATTGAAATACACCGCATCCAGGACAATCCCCAATGCTGTGAGTAATATCACAGGCAGCAATAGATAAAGATGATTGTGGAACAACCCCGTACCTTCCACAACAAGTTCTATCACCCGATACACCTTCCCCTTCAAGCGTTCAGGCAACCAGAAAAAGAACTTCTTCAGAAAATTGGAGACATGTCCATGTGCCTTTGCCGCCAGGAGAATGATCCCGAAACCAATCAGGAATATGACCAGAAGCAATATCAGCAGGATGATGATCACTGGTGATAATTCCAATCTTACAAAAGGGATGAGAATCAGGACAAAGAATATCCCCAGGGTATCGAAAACCTTATCCACAAAAATGGATGGAAATGATTTCGTATATGGTATCTTGTTTGATTTTTTTAGAAAATAGGATTTTGCAACTTCACCGGCTCGTATGGGAATCATGTAATTCAGGAAATTACCTGCCATGGCATACAGGAAAGTGCGCTTCAAACTGACCTTGAAATGGGTATTGAGCAATATACTCCAGCGGGTGGCACGGATAAAGTATGCACTAATATAGAAGAGCGATGCATAAACCACATAATTGATACGAAGATTCTGAAGATATTTCATCATCTGCTCGACATTCACATAGGATGCCCAAACACCCAGCAGAATCATGCCGATCAGTATTCCAACGATGATGGTGATGATGTTCTTCTTACTCATGATTCACTCTGGGGACAAAGAGGAAATATCTGTGGTGTGCCCAAATCCTTTTCCAGAAGACCGGTGCATAATTTTCCAATATGCTGAAAGAGAGCATTTTATCTTCAAACTCAGGATCGAGACCCTTGTAATAATTCAGGATCGTCACTTCCTGAACTTCCTTTTCTTTCTTTTCAATTTTGATCCCTATTTTCCCTAGGAATTCTTCTTTCAGCATCCCAATGTCAGGCCATGGCGGACAATCAATATAAGCACGATCGATGCATTTCCAACCCAATTCATCCATTTCATGGAGAATATTATCGGGCAGAATGTTGCATTCTTTCAGATACTTGTCTAATTCTTCCCTACCCTGATATTTCTGTGATAAATACCCGATTCCACTCCTGTTGGGTACACAAAGCAGGATCAACCGGCTTGTTACTCTTGTTAACTCATGGAGAAAATCAGATAAGGATTCCGCAAACCAGAGAGCGGAAAAATTCCAGGACATTTCAAATTGCTGATCTGCATATGGTAATTTGCCGTACTGTTCGAGATAATCGATTTGAAGAGGTAGATTCAGATCTGCCCAAGTCTTCCTGATCAGATCAATCCTTTCCTGGTCATGGTCACCAAGAGTCACAGCGCATCCCTTCTTTGCCAAGGCAACAGAATTGATTCCTGACAAACCAGTAAAACCAAAACTGGGTACTTCAAGAACGGTGCTGAATTTGTATTTTGACTGAAGTTGAAGGAGTTTGCGGTTCAGGATGATTCTTTCGTATGAAGATCCTAATCCTTCATGAGGATTGCCATAATACTGTTTCCAGGTATGCAGTATCGGTATTGCCATCTTATTTCGTCTGAAACCAATTGATCACAGATTCAAACGTGGGAATCGTAAGAACAGGTTTGAGCTGAAGGTCATGATAAATATCGGTGACATCATACATCCAACTCTTCGATATCAGTTGAAATCTGCTTGTCCAAAGTTCATTATGAAGTTTTTTGGCTATCTTTTCACCCAGGGCAAAATACTTCTGATCGATCACATACCTTGCAGGATAATCCTCATTGGTCAATCTTCTGCTGATAAACTGAACCAAGTCATGAATTTTAAGAGGTTCCCGATCCGCCACATTATATGCCATCCCCGGCGCGAAATCATATTCCACCAATCTCACAAATGCTTCTGAGAGAAGATTGACATCCGCCAAATGGATCCAGACAAGTTTGTCAGGAAGAAACATCAGGTGGTGTTTCACCAATCTCACCAATGTATATGGGAAACCATAATCACCCGGTCCATAGGTGATCGAGGGACGAACAATGGCGGCTTCCAAACCATCCATCACATTGTGTTGGATGATCGCTTCTGCATGGATCTTTGTCTTGTGATAGTAATTATCTTCCTGCCTTTCCGTCTGATTTGTGGCTGGCAATTCATTGGGTGCGGCACCAAATACACCAACGGAAGAACAGTAAATTAGCTTTGTGTGGTTATTCAATGCGGCTTCGGCAATTACCTGGGTTGCCGTTACATTCGAACGGAAGAAATGGTCTCTATCCGCATTTCTCCCGCCTCTTAAGGCACCGATATGAAGAATGCAATCAAATCGATTCTCTGACAGATACCGTTTCAAGTTCTTCGTATCAGATAAATCGATGTGGGCAAAATGAATCTTATCCTTGAATTGTGTAATACGGGATTGGTTTGTTTCCGGTCGGATCAGGGCAGTGATGTCATTGTATTGATCACACAGTTTTCTTCCCACATGCCCCCCAATGAAACCGCTTATACCGGTAATGAGTATCTTTTTATCCATATATTATCCAAACAGTCGTTTCAGAAAAGACTTTTTTCTCCTTTCATTTGTGATATCAACGTAACGATAAGGAATATCAGATCCAGCAATCATTTTACCGGGAAACACCTTCGTCAGCAAGTCTGCTGTGAGTTCATCAATACTCTCCGCAATAATGGCACGCGCAACATGCAGGCTGTAATAAGGATTCTTGCAATGGTCATCGGAAGCAACAAAATGCACCCAACCATTTTCGAGCAATCCCCAGGCTGCTTGTTTGACCTTTCTACCGTAACCGCCTAACAGACTCGCAGCATTCACTTGTAAGTAAACATTTCGATTGATCAAATCATCGGCTTCGGAAAGATGATGAATCACATTCACATATCTTTCTGCGTGGGCTAAGATAGGTTTATACCCCTTGCGAACGATTTGAAATAAATTCTCCTTGAAATCAGTCGGAAAAGCATTTAAGTCCGTTTCAACCAGAACATAGCGAGTTCCATTCATGGTTAGATTGTAATCCACAATATCATTCGCCACACCAGGTGCAAGATACACTTCATAACCCTGATACAGGTCGATCTCATTATCATCGGACAGTGCTGCACCTTTTAGTGCCTTGAACTTGGGGGTCAGAATATTTGAAGTATTATCATATGAGCCACGCATATAATGTGAAGTGAGCACAACTCCCTGGACTCCAACTTCCTTCATCATTCTCAATCGCGCAACAGATAATTCCAAATCTGTAGATCCGTCATCTACACCCACAAGGAGATGTGTGTGTATATCAATCATATCTTCTCCCGATCCGTGCCTGATAGTATATGACAGAATAGGATATTCCCCATTCCGATTTGTATATGCATCTATGAACCAGAATTATGGCAGTCTTTCCTTGATCATATTGATGAATTCAATCATGATCTCATTATTCTTCATGTTCTTGATCATCCTGTATGAATCATCCAGAAGTTTCTCTGCCGTCTTTTTAGCCTTATCCAACCCCAATAAGCCGGGATATGTCATTTTATTGTTTCTGTAATCCTCGGGTTCCTTGCCCAACAATTCAAAAGCACCCACTTCATCCAGGATATCATCGATGATCTGATAGGCAAGTCCAATATTCAAGGCATAATTTCCGAGTGTGATCGCCAGATTCTCATCCGCATCATACAAAATACAGCCCATATCCGTGGCTGCCTGCAGCAATGAACCTGTCTTTTTCAAATGGATATACCTGAGGACATTGATTCGAATCGTCTTTTTTGTGGAGATCAGATCAACAGTCTGACCACCGATCATGCCTCTTGTCGATACGGCACGGGCAAGTGTCTTGATACAGGCAATGGACTTATCGGGCTCGGGTATATCAGTCAATACCTCGAATGCTTTGGTAAGAAGTGAATCCCCTACCAGAATGGCAGTCGCATTGTCATATTTTTTGTGTGTCGAGGCTTGACCTCTTCTCTCGTCCGAATTATCCAGACTGGGCAGATCATCATGCACAAGAGAGGCATTATGCACCAACTCTATGGCGCAAGCGGCTGGAATTGCAGGAATCAGGTGCTGCACATTCTTCCTTCCCTTCAGCATTTCATAGACTGCAAAGAGAAGAATGGGACGCCACCTCTTGCCTCCCGAGAATACGGTATAACGCATTGCTTCGTGTAAAATTTCCGGCATTTCATTTGCTGGAGCCAGATACTCATTAAGTTTGTCTTCTAAAATTTTCTGGCGTGACTCGAAGTACTTTTGTACTAACAATTGTTACCTCTCTTCCTTGCACATGAACAAATCTATTTCCCAATTTAAACATAATTCAGCATGATATCGTAGAATTGTGCATTTATATATATTTTTAATCATTGTCAAGTTTTATATGCTACTGTACCTCTTTAACTTCTAAATCATCCGCCTGACTTCCAACATTGTACTCATAAATTTACCGGAACTTGTCCAATGAACAACCCTTAAGCCTCTCCCAAGCCTCTCTTAAGATTCCCTTAACCCTCTCTTAAGATTTAAGGGATGGATAAGTGAGATTTGGGAGATAGTTTCGAATTTTTTATATCTCGTTTTATGGTAGAATATATGTCTCCGGTATGAAGTTCTTTCTGTGAAGAATATAAATACAAAAAGAGAAGGCTGTTGCCAGCCTTCTCCTCTTATTAATCGGGTCAATTAGACGTTATTTTTTGAATTTGAATTCATCAGAATCATCTTTGCCGTCATCATCGTTTTCATCAGTTTCTTCATCATCGGTGATATCGTCATCGACTTCATCTTCCATGATCTCATCATCTTCGTCCGTGTCAGGTTCGTCACCTGAAACTTCGACGACCGGAACTGGATGATCGCTTTTCACTTCGTTTTCCTCAGGTTCTTCCGGGATACGTGTGATATCGAACACCTTGTCATCTTCATTGAGGTTGATCAGTCTCACACCCTGGGTGTTCCTGCCGATCGTGTTGATATCCTTCACAGCCTGACGGATGATCATCCCATCCTTGGTTATGATCATGAGGTCATCAGAATCCACGACTTCCATCAGGGCGACAAGATAGCCGTTTCTCATGGTTGTTTTGAGAGTGATGACACCCTTGGAACCGCGCTTGTGACTGGTATATGCATTCGCATCTGTCCGTTTGCCATATCCGTTTTCACTGATGGCAAGCAACGTGC
>DAONDQ010000041.1:0-22118 GCA_035402645.1 Candidatus Cloacimonadota bacterium
ATCGGGCGACCAGTGCCAGTAAAGCACGTTTTCGCCCCGGGTGAACCAGGTGTAGTCGACGGCGTTGACCAGTGCGGTGATCCGCTCCTTCAGCGCCTGCTCGGCGGGAACCGAGCCGTTGAGATACTGTCGCATCGTGAGGAGCCCCTGAACCATATAAGAGGTTTCCACCAGGTCGGCGCCGTCATCCTGGGTTGTAAAAGGTACCACTTTACCCGTCTGGCCATTCAGCCAGTGCGGCCAGGCGCCATGGTAGCGATCGCAGGTCTCCAGGAAACCCAGGATCTTTGACAGTCTGCCAAGCCCTTCGTCGCGGGTGACGAAACCGCGCTCCATTCCGACCACCAGGGCCATCACCCCGAACCCAGAACCGCCGGTCGTGACAATGTCGCCCGAAGTGTTCCGCTCACGGGCCATGCCGCAGGCCGGGTGTCCGAAATCCCAGAAATAGGCAAAAGTCCGTCGCTGGACCAGCGTCAGCAACTCATCATCGGAGATCAGGGGAAATTTTAGCGTGGAATCGAGAGCGGTATAGAAATTTCCGGCAAAACCGGGAAAAATATACCCCGTAACACCCTTCAGACCGGAGCCGATGTTGAAAAAATATTTGGTGATGTCTTTCAGCGGGGAGGTGCTGCGAAGGGTTACCAGCGTGTGGTCCGCATTCAGGGAGCAGGTGTACCGGGCACCCTGCGAAAGATAGAAGTAGGATGTATAACCGGTCGTGTCGATGGCCGAGGAGAACTGCGCTTCGATGGTCAGGCTGCCGGGATCGATGTTGCGAAGAACGGCCGGCGGACGCAATTCCTGGCCGTTTACCGTGATCCGGGTCAGGGTGAGGGAGCCGTTAAGGGTTCGGAAGTGAACCGTGGCCCCGGAAAAAGTTTCCCCGGCGGAACCCGTTATAGTGCCGGCTACTTCCAGGGTGTATTCGGTATAAACCTCCAGCGGATTTTCCGGCTTCAGCCAGAGCGTGCGGAAACCGTTGCTGTAGCTGATGCGGGTGTGAGCTATGACCCCTGCGGTGCTCCTGATGCGGACCCCGTTGCGGATCGATGCAGTATCCGGCGCAGCCGAAAAATGAAGGGCAAAAGCCGTATCCCGGGGCACATCCGTGTTCAGCCCCTGCAAGGCAAGCGTTTTACCCCCGACCACAACCGATTCAAGCACAAAGGTCCCCGACGGCAGGTCTTCCTTTTTTTTACAGGAAGAGAGCAGGCCGAAGCAGAGCAGGAATGTGATAGCGGTTATGAGCCGGGTTGTCATGGCGGGATGAAAAGAACAAAGAGGGCCTGGAAACCTGGTCCCGGGCCCTCTCTGTTACGAAAGTCTCAGACCATTACGGTTTTTCCGAATTGTACATGAGGGTGATTTCCTGCTCGGTCAGAGCTTTGTGGAAGAACCTCACGTCGTCGAGTAATCCCTTGAAATGGTTGTTGGTGGCAATGGTGTAATTCGCCCAATCGTCGGGGATCGTAGCATTTTCGAAATCCTGGATGAATCCGAAAACGAAGGTGTTGTTTCCGGTGGCGCCGTTGTACTTCAGACCGGTGACGGTTCTCTTCGGGTCCGCTTCGGGCCACAGATTGAAATCCTGCTCCTTCATCTTCTGTCCGTTGATGTACATGGTTCCAACTTTGGTGGTGGCGTTGTAACGGCACACTACGTTGGCCCATTTGGAAGCGAGGATAAAGGGCAGGCCACCCGCGTTGGTAAGGTCGCGGCAATAGGTCCATCCCTGCCATCCGAGGTTACCGTCGGCCGGGAACCAGAGGTCTTCCGATCCCGAAGTGCCGTCGGCAAATTTGTACTGAGCGGCGAGTTTGCAGGACTTGAAATCACCGCCGATCTCGAACTGGAAGCCGTACCAGCCGGCGAGACCCATCACGAAATTGCCGTGCTTGGTGGAGTCGGCCCAGATCCAGAAGGAGAGGGTGAAATCGGTCGTGTTGTCGAGCTGGTCGCCATTCGGGATCCGGATCAGCGAAGTGGTTCCGTTGAACTTAGCGGCCTGGCCGGCAGCGGTGGAATAGGAAGCGGCATAGGTCAGGTCGATGATCCCGCTGGATGTCGGGCTGAAGCCACCAACCGTATCGTTGGCGTTGCCGTTGAAGTTCCAGTAAGCGAAAACACCGGCCGGTACGAAGGTGCCAACCGTGGTGAACGAACGGGTGAGGGCAGCAATCGCCTGTCCGTCGGTGGCGGTGATCCCGCCGTTCACCTTGAGCGTATAGGTGGTTCCGTTGCCGAGATCCTGGTTGATGGTGATGGTGATGGCCGATCCGCTGGCTGCAGGGGTGATGGCGATGGCGGCCGTGTCATAACCACGGGTCAGGGTGAATTTGTCGGCGGTTACCGTGGCCGTGTTGAGGCCCATGTTGAAACCGATGACGATCGAGGTGGCCTTCGCCGGAACGGTGTTCACGACAGCGGCTCCGTTGATGTCAACGCCACCGGCTGAAATGGAAGTGATCGCAAAAGTGACCGTTTTATCATCCTTTTTGCAGGATGACAATCCGACCACCATACCAAGGGCAATAATTGCCAGGCTTAAAAGCAGACTCTGTTTTCTCATGATGATTGCATTAGGGTTAAACATATGAATGAACTACCAGTTTGGGTTCTGTTTCAGGTATCCTTCCGATTTGTCGATCTCGCTCTGAGGGATGGGCAGCAGCTCGTTCCTGCCTTCCACGAATCCCAGCGGGCCGAGCACCTGCCCGGCCTTTCCGGTCCTCACCAGGTCCCAGAAGCGCCAGCCTTCCAGGGCCAGCTCGTGCCGCCGTTCCGTGAGGATCTTTTCCCTCAGCTCCGATTGCACCGTCGTGGTGACATCGGGAAGGATGGCATTGTTCCCCTGCCGGGCACGTTGCCTGACCAGGTTCAGATATACCAGGGCTTCCGACTGTTTCCCGTTTTCGTTCAGGGCTTCCGCCGCCATCAGCAACACATCGGCATATCGCACCAGCCGCCGCATGTGGGCCCACTGGGTGGCCACATTGCTGCCGGGGGTCCACACCTTCCGGTTATAGCATTCTACTTCGATTACGTTTCCTGAACTGTCTTTCGTCACGTTGGGAGTCGGGCCATCGCCTAAGATGGGAACATTGTCTAACGTATCACCCAGGTCAATAATTGTGCCCTTCAAACGCGGATCGCCCGGTTCGAAGGAGTTCCGGAGGTCTTCCGAGGGACGGTTGAATCCCCAGCCGCGATTCGGGTTTCCCCTGACGCCCTGTGTGTTGCCGTACTGGCATCCCCCGTTTTCGGTGCCGTCGTAAGGCAGTGCGCCGACATCAAAAATGGCCTCTTTCCCCGTTTGTCCGTTCGCCCCGTTGGCATCGGTAAACACCGGTTCCAGCGCATACTGGTTGGAATTGATAACCTCCATGGCGTATTTTTCCGTGTTGACAAAATCGCCACGGAACAGGTAAACTCTTGCCAGGAGAGAATTAGCAGCCCCTTTCGTAGCCCGGCCGATGTCCTTGGCGGCATATTCGCTTCGCTCGGGCAGGTTCTCCGCTGCGAAGGTGAGGTCGGCGATCACCTGGGCATAGACTTCTTCTTTGGTCGCGCGTTCCATGCGCAGCGGGGGATCGAGCACCGTGACCAGCGGCACACCGCCCCAGGCCCGCACAAAGTCAAAATAGATGAGTCCCCGCACGAACCGTGCTTCGGCAATGTACCGGGTCTTCAGGGCCTCGTCCATTTCGATATCGGGAACTTTAGCGATCACCACGTTGCAACGCTTCACCCCGACATAGAGCTGGTTCCACCAGCGGTCAAGCCCGTCCTGGGTCGGCGTGATGGCAAACCGGTCATACGGTCCTACGGTCGATACCTGGTCGCTGGGATTGCTCCCCTTGCGGGCGTCGTCCGACATGATATCGAGGATCGGGTAGCCGCCTGAGTGATAGTACCAGTCGCGAAGCGTGGAGTACACGGCGTTGGTGGCATTGAGAGCATCCGGGGCGGTCTTTGGGAAGGCCTCCTGGGTAAGGACGCCCTGCGGATTTTTTTCCAGGAATTTCTCGCATCCGCTGAAGAGGGTCATCATCCCTGCGACGGCGACGAAAACGGTAGAGGTTGCTGTTCTTTTCATGGTCGTCAGAAGTTTAGGTCGATTCCAACCGAATAAACAGATGTGGTGGGATAGATACCCTGGTCCACCCCGTTGCTCATTACGTCGTTGCTGCCGATCTCGGGGGAATAGCCGGTGTACTTGGTGAAGGTGTACAGGTTGTCCGCCTTCACATAGATCCGGAGTTTCTGAATGGATATCTTCTGGCTCCAGCGGGAAGGCAGGGTATATCCGATCGTGACATTCCGGATACGGACAAATGATCCGTCCTGGATAAAGTAATCGGAGATCTGGTAATTATACCCTCCAAACGAAGCCCGGGGTTCAGTGGTGCTGGTTCCCGGACCGGTCCATCGGTCATTTACCCTCGTTTCGAAGTTATAGGGATCGGGGCGGACGATATTCTTTGCGTTGAGGATCTTGTTGCCCCATTGGCCCTGGATGTTGGCGGAGAAATCGATGCCGTAAACTTCAAGCCCGAGATTGAGTCCCAGGATGAATTTCGGGATCGGCGATCCGATGTTCGTGCGGTCTTTGTCGTTGATGATCCCGTCGCCGTTCTTGTCGACAAACCGGAGATCGCCCACGCCGGCGTCTTTCATATGCGGATAAGCATTGAGTTCCGCCTGTGTCTGGAAAATTCCGTCGGTCTCATACCCGTAGAAAGAGCCTAGCGGGATCCCGACGATGGTCTGGGTGCCTTTCTGCCCGTTGCCCAGCGCACCGCCCAGTAACTGGGTATCGGAACCCGAAATCCCTCCGATCCTCCGCGTTTCATTATGCAGGGTCGATCCGATCAGTGCCACATTGTACTTCACCTTTCCGATATGGTCGCGCCATCCCAGGTTCCATTCAAATCCACTGTTGAGCACCGACCCGGCGTTGAAGGGAACTAGTGCTCCGCCGTTGCCGAGGTGGCTGGGAGTGGCAAGGTAGATAAGAATGTCGTCCGTCATCCGGTGGTAATAATCCAATTCGCCGGTCAGCCGGTCGTTGAACACCCCGGCTTCGAGGCCGATGTCCCACTGCGTGGTGGTCTCCCATTTCAGGTCCTTGTTGCCGTTCACCCCGTAGGAGGCGGCCGATACCACGGTCGGCGTGGAGCCGAAGACGCTGTACAGATACTCGACGGTGGAAAAACGCCCGGTGTAAGGGATCTTGTCGTTGCCGATCTTACCCCAGCTGGCACGCAGCTTCAGCCGGCTGATCGCTTTCAGTGACTTCATGAACGGCTCCCGCGAAATGTTCCAGCCGAGTGCGAAGGAGGGGAAGTGGCCCCACTGCTTGCCCTTGGCGAATTTTGACGAACCGTCGCTCCGGAAGGTAGCCGTAAGGATATAGCGCTGGTTGAAGGTATAGTTGACCCGGAACAGGTAGGAGATCATCGAAAAATAATCATTCACGTTGTTGCTGAAGCTCGACAGCGTGTTCACATTGTTGGTCGGATCGTAGATGTAGGAGGGCCAGATATACCAGAAATCGTCGCTGTTGCGGATGATGTTCTGTCCGGCTGCATTCATATATTCCGAACGGACATCCTGCATGGTGTAACCCGCCAGCGCATTGACGGAATGCTTTCCGAAGGTTTTATCAAACGTAAGGGTGTTTTCCCACAGCCAGCCGAATTTGTCTTCCCATGATTTGGAAAGAGAACTCCGCGGGTTGTTCTGCTGGGCGATCGATCCGTCGGGGTTGTACACGGCAAACGCCGGCGTGAAATTCTTTCCCTTCACATATTCGGCGTCGATGCCGTAACTGGTCTTGAAGGTGAACGATTTGAGAAAATCGACATCCAGGAAAATGTTCCCCACTCCCCGGACCCCTTTGCGGAAGTTGTTCGAATATTCGAGGGCGGCCAGGGGGTTGCCGATCCCTTCGACGCTGGCATAACTGCCGTCGGCATAGCGGGGCTCCAGGGTGGGAAGGGCCCGGTAGGCCATATACACAACATCGGGCGCCAGTTGCTGGTTGAACGGAGCCATGTTGAGGTTGCTCCCGAACTTCACATAGTGGGAGAGCGAATAGGTGTTGTTGAATTTCAGGGTGATGCGTTCGTAGCTCGATTTGTCGATGATGCCGTCCTGTTTGAAATAGCTTCCGCTGATGAAATACTGGGAAGATTTCGAAGCGCCCGAAGCCGAAAGCTGGACGTCGTAAATCGGGGCGGAGCGGAAGATCAGATCCTGCCAGTCGGTGTTGGGCACCTTATCGACGTTGTTGTACATGGCCGGTTTTCCCTCGTTGGCATAGGCTTCGTTGGCATATACCGCGAAATCGTGGCCGTTGAGCAGGTCGATCTTCTTCGACAGCCGCTGGATCCCGCTCTCCGCGCTGAAATGGAACACGGTTTTCCCCGCATCGACATTTCCTCCCTTGGTGGTGACCAGGATCACCCCGTTGGCGCCGCGTGAACCATACATGGCCGTGGCCGAAGCATCTTTGAGGATCTCCATCGACTGGATGTCCTTGGAATTGATGAACGAAATATCGTCGAGGATCACCCCGTCGACCACGTAAATCGGGGAAGCGCCCCAGATGGTCCCGGTACCGCGGATACGCACCATCGGGTTTTCCCCGGGGGTTCCCGAGATGTTGGTCACCTGGACTCCCGACACCTGGCCCTGGAGGCTCTGTACCGGGTTGAGGGCCGTGATCTTTGTGAGGTCGTCGGTCTTTATACTGCCAACCGCCCCGGAGAGGTCACTCTTTTTTACCGTACCATAAGCGATGACCACCACCTCTTCGAGGGCGGTCCGTTTGACCTGCAGTTCGGCGTTGAGTTCGGTCTTCTGCCCGACCGGGATCTCCAGTGTCTGGTAGCCGAGGTAGGTGAACACCAGGATCGCATCGGGCTGAGGCACTTTTATAGTATAATGGCCATCGAGGTCGCTGACCACACCGGTGGTGCTCCCTTTGATCTGGACTGAAGCCCCGGGCAGGGTCTCTTTGGTGTCGGCGGCGGAGATGGTCCCTTTAACAGTGCGGACCTGGGCCATGGATCCGGAGGCTATAAGAAGCAGGAATGCCGCGAAGAGCGTGCTTTTCAGCCAGGCAGGGATACGGAAAGCAACGTAGATTTTTCCCATGGGCAAAAGAATTTGAGGCAATATAGCGCAAATATACGGCAACCAGGCGGGTTTTTTTATGAACTTCCTGAAATATAACAAATTCCTTGCGTTCAAACCCATATCCCCGGCAGCACATCCGTTCGGGCGGCAAAAATAGTAAAAAACGAAGCGGTTTGTTCCTTTATTTCTATCAGGAGAAATACGGTCGTACCGGTAAGAGGGTCACGTATAACAAGGGTGCCAGGGCTGCAAGGCAAACTTTTTTTTGCCGGGTTCAATTTAAGTTGTATTTTTGCACCCTCTTTGAAAAATTGGCGTCGTAGCTCAGATGGTAGAGCAGAGGACTGAAAATCCTTGTGTCACTGGTTCGATTCCAGTCGATGCCACAGAAGAAACAAAGGAAAGCGCTGAACGATAACAAGTTTGACGCTTTCCTTTTTTTATTATAGCACCTTTATAGCACCAGCATCCCAAAAAATTTCATCCGTCTGACTTTCTTTTTTTTACTTTTACTTCAAATCTTTTCGATATGAGTAAAAATGACGAAATCATCCTTTTCGATCTGTCATCCTTTGGTTTTCCCTTGAAGGATACGGGCAAACAACTATATGACGCAACAAAAAAATCAATTGGCTCCTTTTCAAAGCGACAGGAAGGGGACAGTGGCTTAGTTGAAATTAATGTTCTTATCAGCCAAACGGAGGCAATTCTCAGAGAAATGCACAGGATGAAGGCAGAACGAGAAACAATGGTAGTTAGTGAAGAGAATCCGTATCTGAATGTTGATGAGGTCGCCCAAATTCTCAGGGTTTCTCCAGAAACCGTCCGAGAAGAAATCGATTCTGGAAGAATTCGTGCGGTTAAAATTGGAAGGAGAGGACAAAATAAAATTCTCAAAAGTGATCTTGCAAAATTTCTTGGGGTCACAAAAATCATTTTTACTCAGAAAGACATCTCTACCGCTTCTTCCCATTGATAAAACCACTCTCTTCATAAAATGAAATGGAAAGCATCTCAACAGTGCATTGTTAATACACCAGAAGGTAAGAAACTACCCAGCGGATCACTTTGGAACTTTGATAGCGATTCGGTCTTACCGATGATGGTTTCTGCAAGTTGTCCAACGCATGATTTTTTCACCAATTTGTCTCATATCGAATATATTGAATTCTTTGGTGAAGACAGGCATATCTGGAAAGTCATTCAAAAAGCTGATCCCCAAAGCAAAAATTCCTTAAGTACAATGGTAACAAAGATTGGTCAGCTTTGGACGGTGGTTGACTTAGGGGATGGTGTCAAGGCGCATTGTCTGACGAAAGCTACGGTTCAAAGAGACAAAAAAGCTGTGAATGAACACAAAAGCATCTCATTCTTGCTTTCTTATCCCCAATACATTGACTTGTTTGGGGAAGATGAACGGGTCAACAAGAAAGCCGTTGTTGAAAAAAGGTTCGACTTGTAACCCTCACTTTTTGACCCTAATGGGTCTTCCATCTTGAGCCAATGGTGTTGAACAATGTACTCCTTTGTTAATCACGGCATGTTGTACTTCCACAGATCGATATAATACCCTCCCACCAATTCGGTAACTCACTAAACTTCCATATTTGGTGTAGGCGTAAAGAGTCGCAAGGCTTATATGGAGCAGTTCACAAACCTCTTTGCGGGTGAGGTATTCTTTTGGGGCAAGCTGGAGTGGTTCAGATTTTGGATGTAATACCTTGAGTTTTTCCTCAAGCACTTCCCCGATAATTTCTTTCAATTCCTGAATCGGTATTGAAAAAAGAATGGTTCGTTCAATCATATGACAATTTGTTGGTTCCTTTATAATTAATAGAATTTCTGTTATTTATAAAGTTTCATTAACCTAAAAATTGTGAATATGGATCAGAATCATGAAAAAGAATTTACGGAAAGAACAGGAGTTAGATTCACCGAGTTCTATCAGGCAACCTACTCCAAATTGGTTACCCACATTACGAAATACACGAATGACACGTGGAAAGCTCAAGATATTGCACAGGATGCATTTCTACAGGCACTTCTACGAATAAGCACCTACCGAAGTGTTTCAGAGGGTGGGGCAACTTTATCCACGTGGTTGTTCAGCATAGCGTTTCATAGATGGTTGCAAATCAAAAACAGGATGAAGGAAATTGACCACGAATCGATGGATACATATACCGACAAGCAAATGAATTCCTTGAGATTATCAATGGAATGCATAGAAGGTGAAGACGCAGAAATGAATATCGCAAATGAACTAAAAGCGAAAATCATCATAGAAACCATCTCATCCATGCCAAGTAAATATTCCAAAATCAAGCGGGCACTTGAACTGCGTGAATTACGTAGGATGCCATACCAGCAGATCGCAGATGAATCAAATCAAAATTTATCAACCGTAAAGTCTCAGGTAAGAAAAGGACGTGCAATTGTGAGGAAGAAGGTCGCCCTTAAATTAGCAATGATTGAGTGACATCACCAAATTAAAGTAAGAAACCCCTCCTGTGAGCACTTACAGGAGGGGTTCAATTGTTGTATGAGATTTTCCCTTTCGGGTACTACTATATATTATTTTCCAAATCTCATTTTTCAACGATCCTTTTCTTCAAATTACCCCTATTGACAAAATTTATCCCGAAAATTTCAGGCAAATTGCCAGAAATAGGTTGAAAATTGTTGTTTTAGGCAAGGATAATCTTCATAAAAACCTCGATAACTGACAGCCACCCCTTATTATGATCCCCATCCTGAACCATGTAGTGATACTTATGCGCTTTATAAGTATGCAAACGTCAATATCTTCCCTAAAATAAAGTCAGTCGTCTCATGGGCTTCTGTTCCGTCTATTGAAAATGCCTACTTTTGACCAAGTTGAAGTAAAAACCCTATGGATTCCGATCTTCTTGAAAAGATTAAAAAGCTCACAATTATCGCCCTTGTGTCAGATGATGCACTGATGGGCGTACTGGTTCTTAAGGGTGGTAATGCCCTGAACATTGGTTATGAAATTTCAACCCGTGGATCACTCGATATAGATTTCTCCATAGAATCGGATTATACGGCAAAAGAGAAAGTACTTGTCCGTAGACAAGCCGAATATATTCTCAACAAAGAGTTCAATCCAGAGGGATTGGTTGTTTTCGATGTCAAGTTTCATGACAGACCTCAAAAAATTGATGAATCGGTAAAGGATTTCTGGGGAGGCTACCTGTTAGAGTTCAAAATCATCGAAGCGGAAAATTTTGATAAGTTCTCTGGTGACCATGAAACAATTAGGCGTAATGCGATCCAAATCGGCAGGGATAACTCGACAAAGTTTACTGTGGATATCAGTAAATATGAATACATCGGTCAGAAACGACCAATAGACTTAGAAGGTGCCACAGTCTACGTGTATTCTCCTGAAATGATTGTTCTTGAAAAGCTCAGAGCTCTCTGTCAACAGGTTCCAGCGTATAAGAAGATCATTAAGCACATGACTCCGAAAACCAGAGCCAGAGATTTTTACGATATTTTCAACTTAATGCAGCATTTCAGCATCGACTTCAAATCAAAGGAAAACATTGAGTTAGCTCGTGATATCTTTGCCGCAAAAAAGGTACCGTTGAGTTTTATTTTACAGATTGATGCCCAGAGGGAACTCCATCGGGGTAGTTGGGAGAGTGTCATTCAAACAATCAACCAGCAAGAGGAACTGAAAGAGTTTGATTTCTACTATGACTTTGTATTAGAAAACTTTAGCCATCTTGTTCGTTGATCAGATTCCTTTTGGATAGTAAAGGTTCCACTTCGATGAAAACTCTTTTGACCTTATATTATACGTTAAATAGAATTTGAATTTCTGATCCTTTTCAAACAACCTTAAAGTTTTTGCGTCATACCCTGCTTTTTCTAAATAGAACCCAATCACCTGATGATAGGGGTAGATGAAATTAAGTTGGGTCAGATATGATTCCAATTTGACTGGATCAAGCTGTTTTTCCGCTGCTTTGTATGCTCCCAATACTTCAAAGACTCCGCCAGAATAAACAGGTCTAATGGCAATATCTATCAAAGTACGCTCAAGATCAGTATATTTATATGATTCTGATTTACTTTTCCGTGGAATAACCCCCAACCCTTCAGTTTTCTTCCCATTTAGAATGTAAACCTTTTTGGTGTTATATGTTAATGAGTTATTTGCTTTTCGTTGAGTCTGAGAAAAGGCATTATCAATAGCATCTTGGGTAAGACCTTGAGATGGAATATCTTTAGAGTGTTCTACATTCAAGTAATATGTTTTTGGTATTTGCAAAGTTAACTGATGCAGAAACATTGAAGTATAGTGAGTGAAGTAACCATTGGGATGGAGTGATGCAAAAAGAGTAAGGTCATCCAGTATTCCTTTTGAGAATATCAGGTGACTTTTACCATCTTGGTCACGCAGTTCATGTTCAAGGAGAATATTTTCTTTGAGAATGAAGTCTATGAATTGCTTGGATTTCTTCGAGGAGGAGATGTTCCACGTTTTCCTTTCCTGTTCAAATAATCGATATAAGAAAAGTTTCGAAAACGCTTTAATATCAAGGCTTTCAACCCTATTTTTAATTTCTGGTAAAGCAATTGCAAAATCACTTTTTCTTCCCATATCAGATGATATCAGCATATATGCTGATATCATCTGCAAAGGTATTGAAAAAATTTGACAATGTCAAGTCTTTATTAAATTATCTTGGCGTTATAATAGCATATATGCTATTATAACGCATAGTTATGACAATTGTTGCATTCTGACTACGATTTATTAAAAATTTCGCATGGGTAGTATGCTAAAATAAAAAAGCCCACCAAACTGGTAGGCTTTCTCAAGATCACATGATCCAACTATTCTTTGGGCTGCTCAATAGGCGCAATGGGCGCAACTGGAGCAATATCAGTTACTGGCTCAACAACTGGTTCCTTCTTGGGTAAGGGCTTACTGAGTTTCACCAGAGTTACCCCTTTGGGCTTCACTTTCCTTACCACTTTCTTCTTTGCCACCTTCTTCAACGCTTCTTTCTTCGGAGCTGTGAGCAGGGAATCTACCACTGCCTTCACCTGTTCTGCAACCTTGGGTTCGGGTTTCTTTTTTGGAGTGGGCTTTGCAACAGGTTTCTTTTCAGCCTTTGCTTTGGCTACGATCTTTTTGGGCTTAGGTTCAGGTTTCGCCACTTCCGTCTTCGCCTTTGCGGCAATTGGAGAAACCTTTGTAGGTACAGGTTTAGACTTGGGTTCTGCCTTTTTCGATTCCTTAACCTTTCTGGGCTTTTCAACAGGGGCTTTAACTGTGGGGACAACCTTGGCAGCCTTCTTTTCTTTCATTACTGGTTTAACTGGAAGGGTAACTTCAGGGGTGGGTACAGCCCTCGGTCTACCACGCTTCTTAGGTTCTTTAGCTTCAGCCTTGGTGGTGGGTTTCCGTCCTCTCCTGTTTGCCTGTTTCGGTTCATTCTCAACCAAGACTTCCTTTGTTGACTTAGTCGAAATCCCCAGCTTTTTCATGAGTGCTTTAACCTGTTCAACATACTTTTCAGCGTTGGCAAGCTCTTCAGCATATTGCTGGCGGATAAAGTCCAGCTCCTGATCTGTGAATTTGATGTATTTCATCTTGAAGTTTATTAGTAATAAGTTGCTAAAATAAGCCATTCTATGGTATTTTCAACAGATGCATTTAATTAAAGAATTTTCGCTACATTAGACCCCTTAATATACAGACATTTGCATATGGGAGAGCTCTCAAAACGCATAGGTGATGTAGGTGAGGAAATCGTTATCGAATTTTTATCACTTATAGGATGGAAAAATCCAGTTCGAAATTTTGACATCCCAAGTGTTGACCCAACAAGAGACGGTCAACAGAACTTTGGTGTTGATGCTTTTTTTCATTATAAAAGCTCATTGATATCGAAAACCTTAGAGAACGTACTAATCTCTGTTAAGTATAGTAAGGATAAGTACCCAAATTCCCCAATTGAAAGATTTAAAGACTATTACAGGTATTTGGGCATGGTTATTGAATCTTTTAAAAAATCTGATCTTCGAGCAAACACCATCAATAGTCAGTCAAATATTGAGATGGTATTTGATCGAGGTGTTATTTTTTGGCTTAATAATGTTGATGATGACACACAAGATATTGTGGCTAAACTTTTCAAAATAGAAGTTCCAAAGGATTTTAATCACGATGGAATCTTCCTTATTGACAATAAGAAAATTGAGTTCTTTTTCAATGCCATCGAATTTGCAAAGAAAAAATATCCAGATAAAACTATTGAGTATACATATTTTAATACAGGATTCAACAGTGATAATGAAGCTGCTAAAAATGGGAGAATTTTACCTATTCAATATTTGGCTTCATCAATTTTACCAATTCGTGTTCAAACAGAAGTTGACAAGAATACACTCATTCTATGTTCCAGAGACAATTTCGAACAAGATGAGCTAATCAAACTCGTTGGTTTGGCAAAGAATATTACTGCTAATTATCAATCAAAGACAATACTTGCTTTTCCTGATTACAATCGATTGCAGCACGAACAGACTGTAAGTTCTATTATTCAATCATTTGATGATGAATCTTTTAAGAATACACTTTCCGTTGAGAATTTTAATCCAAATTTTAGAAACTGATGGAAAAGATTGAAGATAATATTAATCGATTTCTACCATACGGGGAGTCGCTACAAGCAATCATGCAACATCCGTCAATCAAGGATACGGAAAGGAGGCAGTTGTTAAGATTGAAGGGGGTTTTTGTTAATCGTACCGATGAGGAAAGCACCTTTCCTATTTTGATTACATCTTTGTTGAGCCCAGTTGAATTTGAATTTTTAAAAGTCAACCTTCAAGCCAAAGAAGATAGGGAGAAAACAAGTACCAGAACTTTGGACTGGGAATCAGATAAAACATTAATCTCAGCGATTCCTGACAATCTAAATCTTCAGGAACTCATCAAAACGACTTTCCCCAAATACACTGTGATAGGAACCCCGAATTTTCAAATGATTGAAAAGAATCCCGATCATATAGCATTGAACTTTAAATGTGAAACAACCAATTATAGTAAAGCATGGTACAGGGGTAAAAATGAATTCAAAGGACAAGTTCAGTTATTAAAAATTGTTAAGGATAAAAAGGTTCAACTTCAAATAGTTCATACATCACCTGAAACTTCAGAAATTGCCGAGAAGGTAACAAAGAGTTTAGAGAGACATTTCAAAGAGAAGAATTATATGAATCCCAAAAAGGAAATTCACCGTATCCTTTATAAGGATTTTACCAATGAAGAACGTATAAGTTTTTTTCTAAGTCTAACAGAAGGTAACGATACATTTTCGTTTGATAAAGCAACCGTATTGGATATTGGTCCTGATCCTGATGAAAATTTACCATCTGAACTTAGCTGGCTCGAATCTGCCAAAGTTCATGAACTAAATATCAATGGTGAGGTATTACATAATATTCAATTCTTGAAAGATAAAACTTTGCACAAATTCATGGAGTTAACCGAAATGGAAATCCTGTATAATTTCTCAATGTCCTCTGCCGAAGGGAACTGCAAAGTAAGGATTGGTTTTTTTAACTATTTCCCGAAAAGAATAGGGAACATTGAGTTAATTGTGGACATTGTTAAAATAAATCCCAAAGATGAATACAAATATATTCCTTCGTCTTCAATAAGGACACAACTATTGAAAGAATTTGAAAAATTCAAGATGGAGAAATATGAATTGTTTAAAATCCAAAACCTATATAAACAATATACTGTTCCTGCATGACTACTTTAGATTTTTCAGAAATAGTACTTCAACAGCTTATTACGCATCATGTTGGAAATAAGTTGAGAGATGAGAAATTTTCACTTTCAACGGAAGTAACTACAATTGAAGATGATACAAAAGACTTTCTCTTAAAGTATTTTCTTTTGCCAATAAAAGCAGAAGAATTTTATGCATTTACTCATCCAGTAAAATTGGAATTGAATGATATTTATTCAGTAGCAGAAAGTATTTTTTCAAATCCAAGTGAGTTTATTCCTTCATCGAAAGGCATTGCAGAGCTTCTTTATGAACAATCAATGCACCCAAAAATAAAAGAGGGAGAATTGAATATCGCATACTTCTCAAATGTTGTTTTAGATGGTGAGATTATTGAGGCAATTGGAGTCTTCAAATCCGAAACTGGTGTTCCATTCTTAAAAATGAAAAATCAGAAATCAAAATTTCTCATCAATCATGACTATGGATTTGAAATAAAGGGAATGGATAAGGGTTGTATAATTTTCAATACTGACAAAAAAAACGGGTACAAGATTTTAATTATTGATAATGCCAACAAATCGATTGAAGCACAATATTGGAAAGACGATTTTTTAAAAGTAAGACCAGTCAGAAATGAATTTCATCAAACGACTCAATTCTTAGGAATTGCAAAAACCTTCGTGACCAAACAACTGTCAGATGAATTTCCAGTAAGTAAGGCGGATAAGATTGATTTACTTAACCGTTCAGTTGAGTATTTTAAAACTCATGAAAGTTTTGAGAAAGATGAATTTGAGAAGAATGTTTTTCAAAACAATGGAATTATCCAATCTTTCAGAAATTTTGACACGACCTATAGAGAAGATAACAACATTGAATTAACGGATAGATTTGATATTTCCCCACAAGCAGTAAAAAAACAATCAAGGATTTTCAAAAGTGTTTTAAAGTTGGACAAGAATTTTCACATCTACATTCATGGAAACCGTGATTTAATTGAGCAGGGTGTGGATAAAGATGGAAGAAAGTTCTACAAGATTTATTTTGAAAATGAATCATAACCATAATTCTGAATTGTTATTAATGAACATGAAAAGATGGCAATTTTTTCAAAGAGACTTGGACACGCTGTAATCGAGAAAGAAATTACAATCAGAGATGATGCACCTCAAGGATTGAGAGACTTTCTTGTAATGACCATCTATGAACTCTCATACCAACCTTCATTTGTTAGAGAGATTGTCTGTAGAGTGATAAAGAAAGCACCTGATAGAGGGAACTGGTCGGAATTCCCAAACATTGATGGGGAGGTTCATGATTTGATTGATCGTTGCGAATGGTATAGCGTTTATGATATTATAGAATCAACATATGCACGGTTAAAAGGCGATCAACGTGACAACTTTCAAGTTGAAATAAACGATTTCTTCAAAGCTAATGGAATTGGCTGGAAACTTGAGAAGGGACAAATAGAGACAAGAGGAGATGTAACATTTGAAAAATCAATTGCTCAGGTTATAACTGTTCTAAAAGAAACAGAGTTACCCACTGCTAAAAATGAAATCCAAGAAGCTATTCATGATCTTTCAAGACGACCAACTCCTGATATAACTGGTGCCATCCAACATTCAATTGCCTGTCTGGAATGTGTGTCCAGAGAAGTATTAGGAGATAGCAAATCCACTCTGGGTGAATTAATGAAAAAAACATCAGGGATTATACCAGTTCCATTAGACCAAGCAATTTCAAAAATTTGGGGTTTCGTATCAGAACAAGGCAGACATTTAAAGGAAGGAGAGACACCTAATTATAAAGAGGCTGAATTAGTTGTCAGTTTGACTGCATCAATTTCTACATATTTAAGTAAAAAACTCGCTGAAGCAAAAAAATCTGATAGTACAGGAAATCCAGAATGGTAGAGCATTGTGTAAAATTAAAGTATTGAGTGGTTTACGTCACATTTCTTTTTAAAATTCTTATTATTTGATTAAACACCAAAAAGTACAACATGGTAACTACAGACAGAATTGCATTAATATCATTAATTGTATCGTCATTAGCTGCTTTGATAGCGGTTATTGCCACAATAATAATGTATAGGCAAAACCATAAATCTAATAAACACACCACATCCCAAGAAACTATTCAATTGTTAGAAAAAACTATTGAAGTAAAAACTGAGGAAATTGCAGGACTAAAAGGAAGGATTAACTCTTTAGAAAGTACAAGTAATGATATGGCTGTCCTAAGTAAGAAACAATTGGAATTTAAGGATACTGAGATAGAAAAATTAGCTGAGCAACTGATAGGATTCAAAACGGAAATTGTCTCAAATCTTAAAACAATAAATGATAGAAACCTGATAAGAGAGGAAGAATTGAAAAATGTTGAAATTGAAGCGAAAAAGATTGCTATCAATGAATCTGATAAAAATGAAATTGATATTCTCGTAAAAAAAATTGAACGTATTCAAGAGGTCTCAAAATTCATAAACCCAAGTACCTTGAAAACTTTATATCAAGCTCACTTTAAATTAGGGCAATATCATTTAGCAGCAGAATCAATAAAAAGACTTGTTGAAAAAGGGTACGACACAGCAGATAATTATTTTAAAATGGGGCTGTGTTATAATCATGCTGGCGACATATTTAATGCCGTGAAAAATTATGAAATAGCGACTCAAAAAGAAAAGAATCATCCTCTTTATTGGAGCTATTATGGAGGGGCATTGAAAAAAATAGCTAAGTATGATGAAGCCATTGAGAAACTTAACATCGCTATTAATCTTGACAATCGTTGCGATGATGCCTACTATAACTTAGGGGCAATATACTCAATGAAAGGAGATGTTGATAAAGCAATATTTAATATTAAAAAAGCAATTGAGCTAAAACCAGAAACCAAGGATTATATCGTCAGACGACCATATTTCGATAATATAAAAACCCATCCTGATTTTATAGCCATTATCAATAATCCTTAGAATTTACTTAATAAGTGGATGCTATAGATTTATTGATTAAGATTTTGAATTAATAGCTACCCTTAAAGTGTACTTTTAAACCCAATCGGGTTCCGCTTTTTCATTTGTGAAAACTCCTTCTCATCTTGATTGTAGATAGCAGTCAGTGTCATCGGAGAACTAATGTTCCCTGAGAACCCCAACTTTTGTGATAGCATTTGGGCTTTTTCAGGCATTAACTCTTTGAACTCATAGTTCGCTATCAGCCTACCTTTCCTAAGCAAAGCACTATCAATCCTTGAAAGATCGGTATTGAATGAACAGATGACCTGAATGTTGAGGCAATCCGAAAGTAAACCATCAGAAATGTTGAGCAGGGCTGTCACTGGAGAATGACCCTCTTTTTCCCTGTCGATAACGATATTCTCGGCATCTTCAATGACAAAAATGGAGTTCGGATTATCTATCAAAATTGAGATCAGGTCAGGGTTGGTAATGCTCGCAGCCATGTTTGGCGGTAAGAAAATCACATTTTTATTCAATGTGGAGATTAAGTGCCTGATGTAAAACGTCTTACCTGTCCCACTTTTTCCATGAAGTAAAACGATCCCCTTATCATTTTTCTTAGATAACCGTTTCACAATTATCTGGTGGACTTCAGCAAAATCATCGTTGTAGTTTTGCTCCAGATTCAGTTTTGGTTTCAATATTTGCAGGGTCTTGGTGGTGATGCCGAACCGAGAGTTGTATAGTATTGAGATTTCTGGTTTTCGTTTGGACTTGTTTTCTTTGAATTTCTTGAGCCCTGTGATAATAGACTCAACTTTTGAGGCATCAGTCTTTCGAAACAGGAACCGTACTCTCGATTGATTTGTGTCAAAATTTACAATGAGATCATCATATAGGAAATAAAAGACATCGTCATACTCGGCAGTTTTACTGCCATTAAAATACCTCTTGTCATAGTATAGTTCTTTAAGCTCCAGTTTGTACGATTCAATGAACCATTTGTTCGCCTTCTTGCAGTCAATGTTGATCTCATGAATAAAATTTGGGATCGAGTTGAAATGGGCGAGGAACAGGTTAAACTCATTTAGGTAAGAGCCGTTCCGTTCAGCGAACACATCACCCAAATTTATTTTGGAGGACGTTTTCTCAAGTTCAAATGATTTAGATTGCAGATGGTTTAGGTTGATTGTCGTGGAGTTCATGGTATTGGATATTAAATTCAGGATCAAAAGTAGTATTGCTGAACGCCAAAGTATGTCGTTACAATTTGGTGGTTAATTTCCTTCCTATATATTTAAATTTCCTCAGCAACGACATGTTTTGTCGCTGCGGTTCTTTACATTTGTATCGAGCGAAAACACATTTCTATTATCAAAGTAAAAGGGTTACAATGGCAAAACAGGACTATTTCTTCAGATACGGGGCAATCATTAAGAAACTTCAAAGAGGAAACAATGCATCTTTCGAGGAGATCAAACAGTACCTCATGAAACAATCAGAATTTCAGGATCGTCCGTTCTCTATTTCCATTCGAACCTTCCAGCGTGATCTGAATGAAATACGTTCCCTATTCAACATTGATATCCAGTGTAATTTGTCAACCAAGGAATATTATATTGCTAATGACCAGCAATCCGACCTAAATAACAGTATGCTTGAATCATTTGACATGATTAACTCATTGAATATCATGAGTGATGTCTCCAAATATATGTTTTTTGAGAAACGAAAGGCGAAAGGAATTCATCATTTTTATGGGTTGCTTCATGCCATTAAAAATCATATTGTTATTAACCTTGTTCATCAGAAATATGAATATGATGATCCTACCGAAAGATTAGTGGAGCCGTTGGCTCTCAAAGAATCGAAAGGACGTTGGTATCTTCTTGCAAAGGATGGTAATGATAAAAGATTGAAAACATTTGGATTGGACAGGGTAATAGAGTTTTCATATACCCCAAAACGATTCGATTACCCTAAAAATCTTGATGTCAATGAAATTTTCCGTAATTGTTTTGGGGTTATTAATCCAGATCATGGGAAACCAGATGAAATTATCCTTTCCTTCGAGCCTGAGCATGGGAAATACATTAAAAGCTACCCACTACATGAATCCCAGACCATTCTTCAAGATGATGCTGATGAACTGCGTATTAAGTTGAACCTTTATATAACCCTTGATTTGATCATGGAAATCCTTTATCATAGGGATACAGTTGAAGTTATTGCACCGAAAAGTCTGAGAGATGAGATTGTAAGTATTCACAGGAACGCTATCGCAATAAATGAAAAGTCATGAAATTCTATTCGTTAGATGTTGAAACAGCCAACCCTGATCAATCCACCATCTGCCAAATCGGAGTGGGAGTGTTCGAAAATGGAAAACTGGTAGATACATGGAAGGCATATATCGATCCTCAGGACTACTTCCGTTGGCGGTTTATCGAAATCCATGGGATCACACCCAAACTGGTGAAAGGTAAACGCACCTTCCCTAAGGTATATCCTAAGCTCAGGAAGATGTTTGAAAACAACATCGTTGTCCATCATTCCCCGTTTGATCGAATTGCATTTCAGAAAGTGTTTAATAAGTACGATTTGGAGCCATTTAAAATACAATGGTTGGATTCGGTTCAGGTTGCCAGAAAAACATGGAGCAATCTTGAGGGAGGGTATAATTTAGCTAACTTAGCCTACCATTTAGATATAGAATTTCAGCATCATGACGCACTGGAAGATGCGGTTGTGTGTGGGAAGATAGTAATAGCGGCATATAAAAAATGTTCTTTTTCTTTAATTGATTGTTCTGAGAATTATATTTCTTGAAATGATCCAGAAAAAGGTTAATTATTAAAATCTCCTTCAATGAGTAATAAAATTGAATTAAAACCAATTAGAGAGTTATTGGGAATGAATTTCTTCATTCCATCATATCAGCGAGGGTACCGATGGACGAAACAACAAGTAAAAGATTTGTTAGAGGATATTCAAGAATTCATTAAAAAAGAGAAATCAGGATATTATTGCCTTCAACCGCTGGTTGTAAAGGAAAGAGCACAAGAAACATTTGATCTGATAAAAAAAGAAGCAAGAGATTTGAATGAAATCAGAAATCTGTTAAAGGGTAGTTGGGAAGTCATTGATGGGCAGCAGCGATTGACATCCGTTTTTATTCTACTGACCTATTTTAATTCTACAAACAAATTTTCTATTGACTATGAAACCCGTGAGGGTAGTAAACTGTTTTTATCAAATATTGAGAACAAAAAAAATAATGATAATATTGATTTCTACCATATTGTCGAGGCAAAAAATCAAATAGAGAATTGGTTCAAAGATAAAAATGAGGATGATAAACTGACTTTTTATAATACTCTATTAAATCAAGTTGATTTTATTTGGTATGAGTCCGTAAATGAAAATTCAATAAAGGTATTCACTCGCTTAAACATAGGAAAAATATCTCTTACAAACTCAGAATTAATAAAAGCCCTATTTCTTAACAAATCAAATTTTCTCGATTCGGATTATAAGAAAATTAGACTTCAACAACAAGAAATTGCAAGCGAATGGGATATAATAGAAAACACCTTACAGAATGATGAATTTTGGTTCTTCTTAAATAAGCTGAAATATGATAAACCAACTCGTATTGATTTTATTTTTGATCTAATTTGCGAACATGATTCCCTTCAGCTTCCTGAATTGGATAAGAACGATATCGGGGAAGATGAGTATAGAACATTCAGATATTTCTATTATTGGTTTAAAAATGAACATGATATAGCGAAATGTTGGCGAGAAATAAAATTGTATTTCCAAACCTTTCAGGAGTGGTTTAATAATTTAGAGCTGTATCATTATATAGGATTTTTAGTTGAATGTGAGACAAATATTTCGCTTATTTTACAGCACTGGAAAAAAGCTGAAACCACAAAAGAACATTTTTTCAATGAATACATTGTCCCTGAGATTAAGAGAAAAATTTCGCAATGTGCAGATTTAGAAAAGCAATATGAAATTAATGGCAATCCCAAAAGACAATGTCGTCCTATTCTATTATTACATAATATCTTGACCGTTATCAATCAAAACAAGTCATTCATAAATGATGAAAAATATCGACTTCCCATTTTTTACAAGTTTCCATTTCATTTATAGGTATAGGCGTTTAGGTATCCCAATTTTCGGTACCTTTGACGCATGGAATC
>DAONDQ010000042.1:0-21941 GCA_035402645.1 Candidatus Cloacimonadota bacterium
GAAGATATTGTTTTCATTGAATAGACAGTATGGAATACCCCAGTAACCTTCATATATGAACTGTATCCCGTGTGTGTCAATCACATGATCAACAGCATTTCCCTCATCATCAACAGTGATGATGATCAATGTAGAATCAATAAGAACATGTGAATAAATTTTATTATAACGGTATTCGCATCTGATGATTGTAATAGTATCGTTTACTTCAGAATGAAAAGGAAACTGATGAAGAATAGTTTGATCGGAGAATACTCCCTGTGGATCGCATGTGAAAGTATTTATCCATATAGAATCGGCATTTGCATATGTTTTATAAAAATGCAGAAGACTGTCAGGTTTCCCTATAACAATATCATAAGGCAAAGCAGGTATATTTACTCCTGCGATATGCTCAACTTCCATAGCAGCATAAATAAAAGACATACTGAAGATAATAAATAAAGCTAAGAATATTATCTTCATACTCCCTCCATACAAATCTCAAATAAATTTTTTTACTTTCTTTATTATATTGTCAAGTTTTTAACAAGTAATTCACTATTTGAATAATACACTTCTAAGTACAAATTTTTAAAACCCAGATGTAAAATTAAATTGCCTTTTCAATTCTATTCTGCATTTATGGATAAAATTATGCAAGGTTTCAAGAATAACGAGTCTATATATAATAAGTAAAAAATATAATAAGGATCATTGTATGAAAAAAATCTGGCTAAGGATACTCCTCATCTGCATCCTGATACTCTTTGGATGGAGGGTATTCGTAAAGATCAAATCCGGTGCTTCAAAAGGTGAAAATGGAAAAAACAGGAATTCTGCCGTAGTTGTTGAAGTCGGCAGCATCAAGAACATGACGGTCAGTGATATTGGTGAATTCAGCGGTTCCATTACCTCACGTTCACTATTCAATGTATCACCCAAGGTTTCCGGCAGACTGGAGAACCTATCCGTTGATATCGGTAGTGTTGTGAAGAATGGACAAATTGTAGCACACATTGACAGTGGAGTCTATGAGCAGGACCTCGACCAGGCAAAGGCACAGCTTGCCATTTCCCAGGCACAGGCGAAGGAAGCAGAAAGTGCATTGAAGGTATCCGATCATGACCTTGCAACCCAAAGAGCTTTGTTCGAGAAGGGTTTCATATCCCAAACCGAAATAGACAATATTGAAAACCAGAACATTTCATACAGGGCGAAGCGTGACGTTGCTCTGGCAACGGTGCAGAAATCACAGGCAGCAGTACGTTCAGCCCAGATTCAACTCGAATATACAAAAATACGTGTAAATTGGACAGATGGCGGAAAGACCCGCGTGGTTGGAGAGAGATTCGTCGATCCCGGTGCCATGCTGACTTCCAATACACCAATCATTTCTGTTTTAGACAATTCCATGATGACGGTTCAGATCGACATTGTTGAGCGAGATTATCCCAAGATAAAATTAGGTCAGGAGACGACAATCACCTGTGATGCTTATCCCGACAAGAAATTCATCGGGAGAATTGCGAGAATCGCACCCGAACTCAATGCAGATTCAAGACAGGCACGTGTTGAGATCGATATTCCCAATAGTGAAGGCTTACTAAAACCTGGCATGTACGCAAGAGTGTTTATCCAGTTCCAGAAGCATGAGAATGTGCCTGTTGTACCGGTTGCTGCCTTATGCAACAACAAGGGTGTACAGGGTGTTTATCTGATCGACAAGAATACGATGAAGGTGCATTTCATTCCTCTCAAGACAGGTATACAACAAGGTGATTTTGTTGAAATTCTATCACCCCAGATTCAGGGTGATGTCGTTACACTCGGTCAAGACCTGTTGGAAGATGGAAAAACGATAAAACTCCCGAAAGCCGAAGGTGGTAAACCGCATAATCGAAGAGCGGGAGCATAAGCATGAAACTTACGGAGAGTGCAGTACACCGACCGATCTTTACGGTCATGGTGGTGCTGATCGTTCTTATCCTTGGGGGAATGGCGCTTTTCAGACTGCCCATTGACCTCATGCCGGATATCACGTCACCCACGATCAGTATTTCCACCTCTTATGGCAAAGCAAGTCCGCTTTCCATGGAAGAATTGGTCACCAAACCCATTGAAGAAGCTGTCAGCGCAGTCCCGGGTGTCCAGGACATTGAATCCACATCCTCAGAAGGAAGCAGTAATGTTCAGGTTACCTTTAATTGGGGAACCAACCTTGACACCGCAGCAAATGACCTGAGAGATAGGATAGACAGGATCATTTCCGTCCTGCCTGATGGTGCAAGCAGACCTTCCCTGCGTAAGTTTGACCTTTCCGCCATGCCTGTTCTCACCTTGGGTGTAACCAGTAAAATGGATCCTATCAGCCTGAGGAAACTCATCGATGCGCAAGTCAGTTATCGTCTTGAGCGAGTTCCCGGTGTTGCCGGTGTGCAGGTTCAGGGTGGATTGGACAGAGAAATTCATATTAATATCGATCCTGATAAGTTAAAATCACTCAATATTCCTTTGGATCAAGTCATCTCAAAAGTCAATAATGCGAATGTCGATCTACCTGCTGGTGAAGTGTACCGCGGCAACTACCAGATCACGGTTCGTGTGCCCGGTGTTTTCGATAATATCGACCAATTGCGCAATACAGTCGTTTTGAACCGCAACGGTACGAATATTATGCTCAAGGACATCGCTTCAGTTGAGGACACATCCAGCAAGGTCGTCCGTCTGATACGCATCAATCAGCAGCCCGGTGTTCAAATCTCCGTCAATAAGCAATCCGGTACGAACACGGTGCAGGTGGCAAAAGGTGTTTTAAAGGAAATAGATAATATCAATCAAAGCATGCCACAGATCAAAATGACCTCCCTGATCGATACCTCGGTCTATATCAAGCAGGCAATCACCAATGTGACTCGCTCTGCCATCGAAGGTGCCCTTCTTGCAATTCTTATCCTGCTCGTTTTCCTAAGAAACCTGAGAAGTACACTCGTCATTGCGACTGCCATCCCAATCTCACTCATGGCAACATTCGGGCTACTCTATTTCAATGGATTTACATTGAACCTGATGACTCTTGGAGGGTTGGCACTGGGAATCGGCCATTTACTCGATAACTCCATCGTTGTCTTGGAGAATATCTTTCGACAGCGTGAGAGCGGTAAGGATAAGATAGAAGCAGCAGTCTTCGGTGCAGGTGAAGTAACTCCTCCCATCATTGCTGCCACTTTATCGTCACTTGTCGTTTTCCTGCCCCTGATATTTGTGAGGGGAATGACGGGTATCATGTTCAAACAGCTTGCCTACGTGATCGTTTTTTCGATGGCATGTTCGCTGGTTACTGCTTTGACGCTCGTGCCGGTACTTTCAAGTAAGATGCTGTCAGTCAGTAAATTATCCAAGAAGGAAGAGAACGGTAAAAAGAAGAAGATATATGAAAGTGTGGGGAAGGGGCTTCAGGCGTTGGAATCCAAATATCAGAAGATTTTGCGCTATGCCCTCGATCACAGGGGGAAGACCGCCATCATCGCCGCTTCGCTCTTTGTATTCAGTTTGATACTGATACCATTCATCGGTTCTGAACTCATGCCGGTTACGGATGAGGGTGAGATTCGCTTGAATCTCGACATGGCAGCGGGTACCAGGCTGGAAATGGTTGATGCCAAGATGAAGCAGATCGAGAAAAAGATCGGACATCAGATCCCTGAGATCAAGAATATTGTTACCACTGTTGGTGGTGGCGGATGGGGTCCGAGTTCTTCCAATACGGGTTCAATGAGAATTACTCTCGTTTCCAAGTCTCACCGTATCAAGTCTGATGATAAGATAGCAGGTGAGATTCGCAAACTCATCTCCGATACCCCAGGTGTGAAGGTAAGAGTTCGTACCGCTTCCAATAATACGATGACACGTGTTCTTGGCGGTGGAGGGGGGAGAATCGAGATCCAGGTCCGCGGACATGATTATGAAATCACGCAGAAAATAGCCAATCAGATTCTCGATGCTGTTCAGTCAATCAAGGGAGTCACGGATGCTAATCTTAGCCGTACTGTCGGTGCTCCCGAGGATCTGGTGAATATTGACAGGGAAAAGGCAGCAGCACTTGGACTTTCGGTGAATCAGATAGCAAGTATGCTGCAAACTGTTCTTTCGGGTTCCCAAGCTGGGAATTACCTGGAACAGGGGAAGGAATATCCAATCATGGTCATGGTAAATAAGGCAGATCAGATGCCCCTTGACCAAGTATTGAATCTCACGGTCATCAATTCATCAGGACAACCGATCGTGCTCCGCAATGTCGTGAATGTGACGCATGGTGAAAGCGCAACGGTGATAGAGCGAATCAACCAGGAAAGAATGATCGATGTTTCCGCCAATCTCAGCGGAAGAAGTTTCAGTTCGGTCATTGGTGATATCCAGAACAAGCTGAAGGACATTCCATTACCTATCGGATATACGACCGAAATTGCAGGTGACTACAAGGAACAGCAGAAATCTTTCAAAGAATTGTTCATCGGGTTCATCCTTTCCCTTATTCTCATCTACATGGTGATGGCATCCCAGTATGAATCACTCAAGGATCCATTTATCGTTATGTTCTCCGTTCCGCTTGCCGTGATCGGTGTCGTTCTCATGCTATTTCTTACCGGCACGACCTTCAATATTCAATCTTATATCGGCTGCATCATGCTGGGAGGTATCGTGGTCAATAATGCCATCCTGCTTGTGGATACTACCAATCTTCTACGGAGGAGGGACGGTATGCCTGTCAGGGCAGCAATCGAAGAAGCAGGACGAAGAAGGTTGAGACCGATCCTGATGACAGCATCAGCTACTATTTTAGGTCTTCTGCCCATGGCTGTTGGTCTTGGTGAAGGTGGTGAAGTGCAGGCTCCTCTTGCACGTGCGGTTGTTGGTGGTCTATTAAGTTCAACCTTGATCACACTTGTTTTTGTACCTGTCGTCTATTCCTATTTTGAGGAAGGACGGCACCCAAAGCAAAAGAATGTCACTGAAGAGATAGAAACCTCAGGTAATTTATAATATATTTGATCCCCTTTGACTGTTGCATATCGCACAGTTGAAGGGGATTTTTTTCGTCCACGGAGCACTGTGGATAAATTTCAACATAGAGAAAGAAATGCATAAGCAAAATGGAATCACCCGTTTCTTCGGTAAGACCTTTTTCTCACTGAGAAACTACAATTATCGACTGTTTTTTATAGGACAGACCATCTCCAATACGGGTAACTGGCTAACCAACGTAGCACTGATTTTGCTGGTCTTGAAGCTTACAGGCAGTGGTTTGGCGGTGGGTATTCTCTCCGCATGCCAGTTCGGACCGATGCTTTTTCTTTCTGCCTGGGCAGGGGCAATTGCCGACCGTTCCGATAAACGAAAACTTCTTCTCCTGACGCAGACCCTCGAGATGCTGCAATCGGTAGGATTGGCAATCTTAGCCTTCATGCCGCATCCACCCATGATCGGGTTGTTTATTCTTGCTACCTGGGGCGGAATCCTACTTTCTTTTGACAATCCACTACGTCGTTCCTTTGTTTCGGAAATGGTACCTGAGGAAGATATTCCCAATGCAGTCGTATTATACAGCACGATCATCAATGTTTCGAGAATCCTTGGTCCTACTCTTGCCGGTATTCTGATCGTGACCCTGGGATATGGATTATGTTTCACCATGGATGCCATCAGTTACCTGGCAGTTCTGATCTGTTTATATATCATGAGAACTAATGAACTGCATCGTGAACCACCGAAACCTCGCACGAAGGGAGAAGTGAGAGAAGGCATCCGTTATGTGATATCCCTGCCAACATTATGGATCAGTTTTGGGATGCTCCTGGCAATTGGGATGTTATCCTATAATTTCAGAGTAACCCTACCCCTCTTCGTAACCCGTGCACTCCATAGCACAGAAAGCATGTTTACGATCCTCTACTCCATCTTCAGTTTTGGAGCCGTGATCTGTGCTCTATTCCTGGCTCACAGGAGTGTCGTGCATATTCGGCATATCGTTATTGGCTCAATTGCCCTGGGTTTATCCATGATTGCGCTTTCACTCGTTCCCTGGGTGGTTTTGGCTTTTCCTGTCATATTCATCATGGGTATGTCGAGCATTCTGTATATGACCTCGACAACGACACTGGTACAGGTGGAGGCAAAACCGGAGATGCGGGGCAGAGTGCTTGCGCTTCAGACAGTGCTTAATGCAGGAACGACTTTGCTCGGAGGTCCTTTCTCAGGTTGGCTTGCAGATGCTTTCGGCGGAAGAGCGCCCATTATGTTTGGTGGCATCATCAGCCTTGCAGCAGCCGACTTTGGTTATTATTATGCGCAGAAATATAGGATATATTCACAGGAAATCTGTAATACAACGGAGTGTGCAAGTTAATGTCAGGGATAGGTAGCTTGTTACTGAGTATATAATCCCTTATCTCATCCCCTTTCCCCTCGTAACCAGAAACCAGTAACCAGTAACCAGTAACCAGTAACCAGTAACCTATCCTCTCCTATTTCACTTCCACCCTGATACCCTCGGAATGGGCAGTGAATTCAGGTGCATACATGCATTGGATGGAGGTGATACCGTTGGAGAAATCACCTTTATTGGATACCCACAGGGGATATTCGAACACATAGGTACCTTTTCTCAGGTATTCGATAAAGAAATTGGTGGCAGCATCGCCGGTTGATTCATAATATCCAAGACCATCCTGCCATTTATATTGGGAGATGACATTGACCGGTTCAAATCCGGAGCTTCGCATATCCTTCATGTGGACATATTCCATGTCTCTGTCCGAGCGCAATTCAATTCGAACGATCACCTTATCACCCACATGCAGTACAGATTTTGGTGAAACTGGGTCAAGTACCAGTCCGGTGGCGGTCTTTCGTTCAATGAAGAGTTTTTTGCTCAGTTTCAATGGGGTATCTGCAGTCGTTATCTTATCCATATCTTCAAAATACTGCCAATAAAGTGCACCCCAGGAAGCAACATTGTTTGGATTCGTAATGGACACCACAGCCATGGTTGGTTTGATATCGCTGCCCGACCATGATGTTTTGAAATACCCGGTTCCTGCTTCTACAGGAGTGTTATCAATTGACTTGGGATCAATGACCTGATCACCGAGTTTGATTTCACAGAGTTTTTCTGTATTCAGCCATTCAGTACCAGAGCAAAGAAGAGCGTAGCATGCTTCAGTAGTAGCCTTTGTGGTCTTCCAGTTCGTTGTTTGCTTCTGTTTCAGTAACCAAGTGCGCATATTGTCTATGGATGTTGTATCTTTGGGAGTAATGTCTGAGAATGCCTCGATCAGGATGGATTGAGTTTCGATGGGTGCCTGGTACCAGTACCACCCGAGGGCATTATCCTTCCAATACATACCCATTTCCTGTGAATTCAGGGAATGCTCTTTCAGGGAGGTAATAATCTGTGCGGGTAATGTTTGGTTCTTCATTCTCTGGGTTGCTAATGCCAGCATCCCTTGTCCCATCTTGTCCTTGGAAAGCCAATAGACTTCAGCCTGTCCCTTGAAATAATCAACTGCTTTCACAGCATCATTTTTCAAGGGAATATCAAGGAAGAAGGATCGTGCATATAGATAATGAATTTCCATATAACCCAGATTATCGAGTTTCTCATTTCCATATTTGAAAATGTTATCGTAGTCTTCCACGATCTTGCGATCGAGATAACCGACTGCATTCTGAACCATTCTCCATGTATCGGGATCATTTTTCACATTTTGAATACCCAACTTATCGAGATGACCGAAACCTTCCACAATATATTGGGTGATCCACCAGGAATCAGGCATTCCCTTGAACCATGACCAAGCGCCATTGGACATCTGGGAATCCTTGAGACGGTTCAGTGCCCTGTCATATTCATTCGCCATTCGATTCAGGTCAAAGAGCAACCCGATACGGTGTTTTCTTTCATTTTCATTCTTTGCATCCAAAACCCAGGGAGTTTCCTGAAGCATAACGGATTTTAATTCCTCATTCTTTTCGAGGTTGGATAAAAGAGCTTCAGAATTGGGCATATCCCTCCATGAATCGAAGACTCTCTTGATTCTGGGATTTGAATTCGCAATGAAGGATGCTATGCTGTTTGCATAGTAGCGGGAAAATACCTGCTCATTACATTCATAAGGATATTCCATCAAATAGGGTAAAGCTTGGATTGCATACCATGCAGGATTGGATGTATATTCCAGTGTAAGTTTGTAATTCCTGATCGTTTGTGATTTTGAGCTATTCTGCAGTTTATTGAAGACAAATGTATTTTTTGAATGACCTCTCACAGGTAGTGGAAGGCTTTCCGTCACTAAAATACGGTTGGTTAGGATTGGCAGGGTCTTTTCTTCACCATCGGAGAAAATGCCTGCTTTGGCTACGACACGGTAGGTTACTGCTTCGACACCGAAGGGGATATATAAATCCCATTCCAATGTTTTGCTTTCTCCTTTTTTTACCGAAAAATTCTGCTGGGCATTCTTCAACTTGAAAACGCTTTCGACAGGTTTCATGGTGATGGCGTCAAACAGCATCAATTGGCATACACCCATTTGATCTTCATCATTCAGACTCGTTACTTTGGTGGAGAAGGTAATTGTATCTCCTTCCCTGAGGAATCTTGGAGCATTGGGTATTACCATTAAGGGTTTTTGTGTCACGACAAGGCTGTCAGTCAATCCATATTGGAGGTCTTTCGTCAGTGCCAATGCCCTGAATTTCCATCTTGTAAGTGATTCGGGAGTTGTGAAGGAGATTAGGACTTCTCCATTCTCATCCGTTCGGAGTTGCGGATAGAAGAAGGCAGTCTCTGCAAAATTAGAACGTGCCTCGATACCAGAGAGATCTTCTTGCGGTCTACCGCTACCATCAGCTTCAATAGTTGACACTGCTTGATCAGCAACTTCGGTTTTTTTCAACATCCTTCCATTCATCATGGCAGTCGGAGCGGCTTCTGAGAGATAGTTCATTCCGTCGCCTACGGACGATAATACAACACCTTTACCTCCCCTGAAATGTCTTAAATCTCCAGACATCTGATGATAATTATACCAGTTCAGGGAATTATAGGACAGCGTTAAGAATGATGGGACGTTGTTGTTGTATCTGGTAAGAAGAGAAATCGCCGAGACAAAATAACCAGTCATCCATCCTGCTGTGCCATATTGTGTTCTATATATGGAAAGCTGCCAATCATTACTTCTGAAAGCATCAAGAGAGGCATCATACATCGAAGCCAGGATTTCAGATGTGACTTTTCCCCCAGAATTATCCTTAATCTTTAGACGCCACTCTTCATCCTGTCCCGGAAGCAGCTTATTACGGAAAGTCATGTATTCAAAATCGAGTTTTTTATTCGTCCATGGAACTGTGATATCGGTATCGTGTGTGTAAATACGATTATCTATAGCAAAAGTAAAATGTGCTGTGAAATTGCCCCTGTCATTTTCGAGGATGGGTACGGTAAATAGTCTCTGTTCATTATTGAGAACAAAACGTAGACTATCCACGATCTTTCCATCTCTTTCCACTTCATATAATACAGATACTTTATCATATCCGCTTCCGATAAGGAAAGATGCCTGTTCTCCAGGTTCCCCTGAAATCTTGATCGGGACGAACCAATCAGGCATGGGATAAGGAATCTTGGTTCCCTTACTCGAGTAGAGAGTGAAATAACGACTTTCCTTGACCATCTTCCCATATTTATCAGGAGCAGTTACTTCAAATAAATAAGCACCTTTTTCCCATGAATCAAGTCCTTTCAATTCAAGGGTTTTATTCTCGGAAGTATCAAAAGAACCTGTGTAACACTGTTTTTCCCTGTCCCAATTACTCATCAGGTTTTCATCTGTAAAAACATCATTTGGGAATTGCTTGATGAACTCATCTTTCTGGATGATGGGGACATCCGGTTTAGTCCATAATCTGCTTTTCATGACACGGTCAGGTGATTTCAGCTTCCAAATCGTTACCGTACCTTTTACATTCAGGGGTTCTCCGCCCAGGTTCGTGGTCTTTAATGGAATCTGAATCTTTTTTTCGTCCTGGTTGATCTTATCCGGGATAGAAGGATTCAATACAAGATTGGTGTTACCAATTAAAAGTGAAAGATCACCGCTTCTGGTCTCACCGTTTTGATCTGTGGCATCAGCGGTAATGACAAAGTTAAAATAAGGGCTGCCAATCGTTGAAACGGTTTCATCACTTTGTGCGAGGAAACTGAGATTGAACTCACCGTTTTCATTCGTGATGGCTGTTCCCTGCACGATTTCCTTTTCGGGTGTAGAACCATGAGAGCCCCACCACCAATACCAGAAATTCCATCTCGGCTGTCTCGTGACCCGATAGGATATTTTCGCATGATCGAGAGGGAAACCGGCATAGGAAAGCACTTTGCCTTTGAGAGTCACTGATTGCCCGAGTTGATATTCATCAACAGGTTTATCGATGGTGACTTCAAATGTGGGACGCTTGTACTCTTCGACACTGATGGTTGTACTTCCAAAAGGTGTCTGTATCGTCATTTGTCCAGTCAGCACATTCTTTGGAGCAGTGAATGAGCCATTAAATGTCCCGAATTCATTCGTGACAAAATCAAGAGAACTTACCTGTTTATAATTTACATCCATGAGAGTGACTTTGATAGGTTCGTGGCTTAGTATCCTGTTCTTTTTCACCATGTCTGTTTCAAAGAGCAAACCCTTGAAATAGATGGTCTGTCCGGGTCTGTATATTCCACGATCGGTAAAAAGGGTGCATTGATTCCTTACGTATTGCCTACGGTCTTTGGGATAGAGATAGATATTGTTGATGACCAATGTATCATCATCCTTGTAAAGCATGTACTGCGAATTCCAATATCCATATTTCGATTCTGATAATCTGACTTTCCCGAATTTATCGGTTTTCCCGCTCCAGTCTAAGGTTGTTACGTTTTTACTGCTGTTATTATCCCATTTTGTAATAAATCTTTTTACATTTACGTTCTGTAACGGTAAGCCATTATGCCTGGATAATACCATTCCATAAATGTCATTGGAAGTCCGGGTAATGAATGAAAGATCAGTACAACTGAAACTATTATAGCTTAGATACTGGTCTGAATAGTTCTTTCTGAAATTATCGGAGACAATGATCATATATGAACCGGTGGGAAGCCCTGGTAGGACAATTTCACTTGCATGGGTACGGTAGTCACCTTGGTCCGGGAATGTAAATTCCTTTTCGAACATGGGCTTTATCTTTATTAATCTGGAGAGTTTTGTCTCATCATTATCCGAGATATTGCTGTTATACTTGTTCATAAGATCAGAAGCTTTGACCCTGTATATTCTGACAAAGATACTCTTGAGGTTTTTTTGATTCACAAATGCCTTGATCGGCTGCATTTTCATTACGGCACTTTCAATTTGAACTGTTGTGGAGGGTTCTAATATTGTCTGCTTGAGAATTTCCAGGTTTTTACCTGCATAACTTCCGCTAAAACCCGAAACGTTCTTGAACTTGTTTATGGTCGAATTGCACAAATCCAATGCATCCCTGTAATACCATTTGTACTTATCAGATGAATCCGGTTGATATTCATCACCGCATTCCTTTAGGAATGTTGCAAGATCATAGGCTGCAAGAGCAGAAACCGGGGAATTGGAATACTGGGTGAGTAGTGCACGCAATGAAGTTTCATAGAGGGATTTGCCGTCAGCAGCTGCATAATTATCATACACATATTCAAGTCTGTCCAAATCAGAGGCAATATATGCATCCTTATCAGTATCTGTACTATGAAAACGCATGACATCCTGCAGTGTTTTCATGGATAAAAAACGTAAGGAAAGAGAATCAGGGGTGACAATGCTCATCTGGATGAAATTCACAGCAGGTTGGAAATACGCATTGTTTGATAACTTGAATTCGTCAGATGGAGTAGTTAAACCCGATTCATCATTCATATAGAAATCAAGAGCTCGATGAGCGAGAAAATCATAGAGAGTCGGGCGGAATTTATTACCTTCAGCATCACCAGGTCTGATGACCAGGTTGAAATCTGCGATGGATTGATTCTTCAAACCTTGTGGGTTGACCAGGGAAAGCTGGTATTCTTCAATCGTTTTCTTGGTGATTGTTTTCAAATCCCACGTGGAAATGTCATCATCCCTGAAATTTAATATTTCTGTTCGATCCTGGAATCTCCAACGGTTTACTGAATAATACGACCAGTACAGTTGTGCCAGCATTGAATGAAGTATGCCTGTACTGGGGAAAGTTGAATTTCCGATATCTTCTGTTACAGCATTGATCGCCTTCTGTGCTGCATCTTCTTCCACATTCTGCAGATAAGTGAGTTTATAGATCAATGCCTTGATCATTTGGTTATCATTCCCATCTTTCTTGGCAGCATGATAGATTTCATCCACTTTATCCATCATTGTTTTGGGTAATCCCTTCTGCTCGAGTTTGCCCACTTCAAACCAGGCTGCATCATAATTGTATGGTACAGGTACTGCATAAAAGGCAGAAAAAAGAGATGAGATCAATAGGAATAGAAGAATTCGGATATTCATGAGAACTCCTTATCAAACATTGATATTATGATTCATGTTTTGAAATCTGATTCAGTTTTGTCAAAGAAAATGGAGTTTATTCAAAAAGCATATAGGTCTCCGATCGTCAACATGAATATTACCTAGCTATATCCTATTCATTTCCAGTCCCATACCTGTCTCATTCCAATCTCTCCGGATTGGAAAGAGATTGGAAAGAGATTGGAAAGAGATTGGAAATAGATTGGGATGGGATTGGAAAGAGATTGGTTTAATAATGGCTGTTAAACAGTTGATTAGTGAAGCCACTCTGGGAGGATGGTCGGTTTTTAATCCCATAGGGATGTGCTGTCCATAACGCTCGGGTGTAAACCGCGTAATGTGCATCATACTCTCCCGACTAAAGCCGCACGCCCCTACTTCATTAACAGCATCTTTCTTGTAAGAACCTTGCTCCCTGTCTTCAATCTGCAGAAATAGACACCATTACCAACATTATTACCCTTATCATCTGTTCCATTCCATTGGACAGTATTTATTCCTTCCTTATTATCCGCGGACTGAATGGTTTTGACCTTCTGACCGAGAATATTGTAAATCTCGATAATTGTGGTTCCCTGTTTGAAAATCGTATAACGAATGGCGGTAGATTGATGGAATGGATTGGGGTAATTCTGCAATGTGAACGGCATCTGCGTATGATCGTCTATACCGGTAACCTCAAAGGTGATTTCCACAGGTACTGACGGACCGGCAATATATTGTGCGATTACCAGAACATTGTAAATATTACCCATGGTCAAATTCATCATTGTATAAGTGGTGTCTGAAACAGATGCCAGGAAAGCGCCATCTACCAGGATATCATAATGCACGAATGGCGAAGTACTGCCGACAGCAGGTGAATTCCAGGATAGGATCGCCTGATCCTGTGTTACAAGATATGTGAGATTTTGGATGGGGTTTAACACATTCGATGAATAAGTGAGATTTCGATAGAAACTTAAGGTTCCGTCATAATCCCCCACGACAAGGTCAAGATCACCATCCCTATCCAAATCTGCCAAGGCGGGAGCGGCATTCTGGTCAGTTGAAATACTGCTCACAAGCGTTGTATTCTCCATCCAACTAATGCCTCTCCTGAGATAGCAGCGCAAATCACCTGAAATGTTTCCCGCCACAATATCGATATCTCCATCCAGATCAATGTCACCCAAGGTCAGAGAACAATTGGAACCTACGTCGATCGTCCCAAAGAAACCGGATATTTCACTCCAGTTTGGAGAAGAGGGTGTCCCCTGGTTCTGATAATAATGAAGATTCCCTGCTTCATTCCCTGCTACGATATCGAGGTCACCATCACCGTCCATGTCGATTAGACGTGGAACTGACCATCCACCCAAAGCCACAAAATCCAGGAGTCCGTTTATCTGTTCAAAGCCTGTTCCCGTATTATGATGGTAATACAATCCCCCATTCAAATCTCCCACGATTGCATCTGGTAGGCTGTCACCATCAACATCTCCAATAGCGATTGCAGCGTAGATTGAATGATCGATACTGGCAAAATAACTGTTATCCTGCTGCCAGGCTGGTGCATGGATTGTACCTGTGTTCCGATAATACTTAATTGTCCCCAGATTACTGCCTGAGATCATATCGAGATCTCCATCCCCATCAAAGTCATAGAATACAGGACTACTTGCTCCTCCAACATCGATGACACCGCCGAACATTGTTGTATTAACCTGCCAGACCGGATTTGAGAGTGTTCCAACATTGACATAATAATTCAGAGGACCTGAAGCACTTCCGAATATGAGGTCATCCTTACCATCATTGTTCAGATCTGCCAGGGCAGGCGAATTGAAATATGTGTCCATCCCAAGTCCCTGAAATACTGCATCGTTCTGTTGCCAAGCACCTACTGTACTCGTTCCGGTATTCATGAAATAGGCAAACCCGTGTGAATCTCTTCCCACCAGCATATCATAATCCTCATCATGATCAAGGTCACAAAAAACCGGATAGGCATAAAGACCAACATCACCTATGATCTGCACATGAGCTTCGCTGAATTGTCCATTTGCAGGAGTACCGATATTTGTGTAGAGTTTAACACTCCCGCTTTCGCTTAATCCGATGACCATATCCAAGTCACCGTCATGATCAACATCTGCCAAATCCGGAACAGGATTGGAACCGACAATCAATCCGCTGAAATAATTGCCCGCTTCCATAAATTGAGGTGATGTGGCAGTTCCAGTATTCAAATACAGATGCAATCCTGTAAAGCCGCCAGTGATCAGGTCAAGAGTTCCATCTGCATTCATGTCAGCACAGACACCCACTTCCGCATCGAGACTGGATATGTTTGCCAGATAATCGATGCCTATATGAAATGCTGGGATTGAAGCAGTTCCAGTATTTTGAATGAATATTGGAGACCGATTTGTATTACCGAGTAGAATGTCCTTCGCACCGTTACCATCCAAATCAGCAAATCGCGGCTGTGAGAATGTAAGGCTGGGTATTCCACTTGGATTGAAAATAGAATTATCCTGCTCCCACATTTGCGCATACATCACTTGTATGATCGTGAATAAGAAAATGAAAATGACCAGAGTTCTATACATGATGTACCTCCCTTTGGAACATCTGATCATTGAGATACCCATGAATTTTGTCAAAGAATATGAAGAGCAAATTGATTTGGATGTTATTTGACATTTGATTATATAATCAGTATGCAATAAGAAATACCTTGACATGCTGAATTAACAATTATGTTTTTTGAAATAATTCATCCACTATTAAAGGAGAGAAAATGAAATCATTTGTATTAATTCCCCTGATTCTTGTCGCTTTTGTCAGTGTTTTATCAGCAATACCAAATGGAGGTATGGTTTTTGGTATAGGCTCAGTGGGTTTTACAGGAAGCGATGTCACGAACTCTGAGAATGCCGGGATAGATTATGCAAACAAGATAGGATTCTATGGTGGTGTATTCTTCAAAAGTCAATCTACAAATGATTTTCTACTTCGCACAGAAGTGACTCTCACCGAAAGGGGTTCAAATGTTACTTTTGACGATTATGATGGTTTGAGCGGATCAATGAATCTATGGTATCTGTCCGTCCCCTTGACGTTCATGTATAATTTTCCTGCTGTGAAATCACCCAATTTTTATATGGGTGTGGGTCCAGCTTTGAACATAGCAATCAGTGGTACCGAGAAAGTAACAGATGGTACTGATACCGCCTCCGGTGAGATCACGGATCAAATGAACCCAATTGTATTGGGATATCAATTATGTGCCGGTCTGAATTCCGAAAAAACATATGTGGAATTGCGATATGATAGGCAAATAACAAAACCATTCCACGTAGATGATGAATATAACGAAGATTATAAAGGTAGTAATGGTAATATCGAAATGTATAATAACGGTTTTTGGATACTTGTAGGGATCAAATTCAATAATTACTAATTGTTATTCACTTCAATGAAATAGACACAAGGTCTGCAACTAAGGCTAAGTGATCTCACATCTTCGATATCCACATTGTTGGTATCGAAGCATATTCGCGTTTTTGTGTGCCTAACATGACCTAGTTCTATAGGATAACAAGATCATTGTTCTCTGTTTCCTGTCCAAGGCGTTCTCAAGCCAATATCTGCTTATCCTTGGTTATGCCTTAAGAGTGCCTTGCCGATAATACCTATTTGATAAACATCAATTTCCGACTTGTTGTTTCGTTACCTGACTGCATTCTGCAGAAATAGACACCTGAAGAAACTGGATTACCCGTATTATTTTCGCCATTCCAAACGAGAGAATGGCTTCCTTCCTTCACAATATCATTCGTTAATGTACGAACCAACTGACCCTTGATGTTGTAGATCTCTATCTTTGTTTTCCCGGACTTGGAGGTCGTATAGAAGATATTGGCATTTAGTCTGAACGGATTCGGATGGATGGATAGACTCATCTTGAAGGATGGCTGCGCCGTATCATGATTTGAGACAACAGGATCGATTTGCTGAAGCAATTCATTCAGAAATTCTCGTACTCCTTCTTCCTGCATGACATACAGTGGAAAGCCAAGAAGGATGAATTCACCATTTTGCTGAACGTGAATACCCATGGCTTGCCCTTGGAAGCTGCTGCCATCGATGAAATTACCGGTAAAAACCGGATTGGTTATGTTTGTAAACGTATCCACCATGCTTAAATGACCATTCCAAGCGCTGGAGAGTTTGGCAGGATCGAGTTCAAGATCAGGATAAATATCCGATAACACGGACACCAATTCAGGGGAACCATCATAATTGACCTGCAGACCCGGTACGAATATATCGAGGAAAGAAGATGGTATTTGTGAAGCAGTCTTCCAACCCGATATGATGAGATTTCCACCGCCAATCACATATCCACCGAGGATATCTGTCACTTCCTGGATAGAATGAGTTGAAAAATCATCATCGTGATATAAGACAGTCGAATACTGACCGAGTAAGGCAAGGGTCGGAGTTCCGGAAGTGCTGCAATCGTAATCTTCATGATTCACGGAAGATAACACTGAGTCATAGAATCCATCCACCATGGCATCGGTGGGAGAAATGGCGGAGCCTGTTCCATCCCTGGTTTCATCTATGACAAGCAGCCCTTGGTTCATTGAAAAAGCAGTAGGAGTGGCATATGTCTCCATTGAATAATCAGAGGTGAAATCGTCATCGATTCCAGCTTTTATTTGATAACTATAGGTCACACCATTGGTAACGGCTGTATCCAAATAATGAAGGGTGTTTGCCGGAACCTGACTTATCAATAAAGGAATCGTGCTTTCATCTGTACGGTAAATCAGGTATGAAGTAACCGGAACATCAGACCAGTATGGTACCCATGATAAATATACACTGCTGTTTGCTGCCAAGGCATGGGGTTGAGCAGTATAAACAGGCGAAAGTCCTCTTTGTAAGAGCCAGTGATGAGGATCTTCATTCAAAATGATTGAGTCGTTTGCTGTAAAAGGTATAACATGATCAATAGGAGCAGATATTTCAGGAGTGGCATCTACAAGCAACGAGTCTGAATGATTGGGATGAATCACCTGAATCGGCAATTTTACATAGAAATCTTCTCCTGATGCGCATGAAGTTTTGGCAAAGACTTTTAAATGAAATTCATGATTTGTGAGATCGGTTTTATAAAAATACGAAAACTTGATTTCAGGGATCCCTGCTCCGTATATCCATTGGTGGAAGAACTGGTGTAAGTCCTGACCACTGATACTCTCGCAGAGTGCTTCAAATTCCTGCGTTGTGGCATTCCCATTGTGATGAGCCTGAAACCATGACTGCATGATATTCCAGAAAGTGCTGTCACCAACCTGCAATCGAAGCATGTGAAGTACGGAAGCTGCTTTTTCATAGGAGGGAGGATTGAAGTATGCACTAAAAGCTGGATCGTAAATTGTCTGAGGACTGGAAGCAGGTTCCCAGCTTAGGTAATAGTTATGAAAACTCGATTGGATATAATTGCACATGGAAGTAAAACCACGCTGGCTTTCTTCCCAGACTGCCTCGGAATAGGTGGCAAAACCTTCAGATAGCCACACATCCTTGAAGGTTAGAGGTGAAACGCAATTGCCAAACCATTGGTGAGATAATTCGTGGGCTATGGTCCATTGTCCGTTATGATTCCCATGAATATAATCACTCCCCATGGTTGTCATCGTCTGGTGTTCCATGGCACCGAATGTCTGCATATTCACGACTGCATTCCCATATTTTTCAAAAGGATAGGGTCCATACTTCTGGGAATATACACTCATCATATTGGGAAGGTCTGAGAAATCTGTTACTGCATTGTTATAAAGTGAATTGGAAACAAAATTCTGGATGGGAATATTACCGAATGTCTGGTTGATTTCCCTATAATTAGAGGCTGTGATACAGACCAGATAAGGGAGCATTGGATTCGAGCCGACCCAGTGATGGGTCTTGGTACCATCTCCATTATCGACCATGGATGTACGGATACCATTGCAGGCAACCAGCCAGTCACTTCGCATGGTCACATTCAAATCAACAACAGCCTTGTCCCATGGATGGTCGTAACAGGGCCACCAGTATCTGCTGGCATCGGGGTCGGAAAGTGTGAAGACCATCGTGGATGAAAAGATCAAACCAATATTGTATGGGGCTCCACTCAGCGCAGGAATTCCTGAGTAATCAACTTGCGTGGTAAACTGGCTTCCATTCGTGATCCCATTTAATGGAATGTGAATCAGTCCATTGCTGTAGGTAAAACTGCTAATCGTATCATTGACCTTTACCTGGTTTACATTGAGCCCAATGAGATTGTATTCGATGTAATTAATGTTGTCAGTCGCCGTCACATTCGCCAGTACATTTCCCTGGATAGTGTGAGCAGCATCATTGATTGTCAGTGTCAGCGTATATTTCTGGACGTCAAATCCGTGCAGGGAATCGGCACGTTCCGTGGGTCTGGGAATATAGTTTTGATCGATAGGCTGAATGAATTTCGGATGTGCAAATAAATGGATGCAAATGAATATGGAAACAAAGATCAAAATACTTTTTTTCATAATTGAACCCTCTATAACGAATGTAATATCGTTTTATTGATAATGAAATTTTCATTCCGAAAGAAATAGAAAAGAAAAGGGCAACCATCCAGGTTGCCCGTATCATAGCAGCAAGATGATTATTTTACGGTGATTGAGGCTGTTTTTGTTCCTACAAAGTTGCAGGTGGTTGTCAGGGATATGGTATCTCCAGGCTTCACATCATTCAGTTTGTACATGTACATACCACCCTGCAAATTGTCCTGCATGGTGAGATCGTGAGTCAGAACATCCCTTTTATTTACGGTGATCTGGATGTTTTTCGTGTAGTGCTTGACATTGTCTTTTACATCATGCACGACTTTTGCTGCAAGCACCTTTGTATTCTTGTTGAATGTCAGGTCAATTCTCTTCGCCGGATGTGCCCAGGCGACAGCAGATGTAAACACAAAAACCAGTATGCTGATCAGTATGATGTAGTTCTTCATAATTTTCCTCCATATGCAATTTGAAAATGCACACAATTTTATGATAAAATAGAAGGAAACCGATTCTCAGCAACTATAATAGATGAAAGCAAGTTATCTCCCGGGGTGCTATGGGGAATCAAACACTGGTGAAGATGTCGCATCCGTGAAAAAATCCTTTACGAAATATATCTCGTTTCACATTTAGTCTATGATTTATGTTGGATAATTGTATGTACGTTGTCTGTACTTAAAGATATAGAAAACGGACTTTCTCACGATATGGAGGAAATATGCCCCGCTGGATCATGATGATCTTCGCTCTCTTACTTGCATGCCTGCTCTGGTCTGAAAATGAAACGATATATGATATTCGTATTGAAGGGAATCAGAATGTTGAAAAATCACTCATCATCTCTTCCATGACAATCGGAATTGGTGACGTGATATCAGAAGAAAGCATTTCCAAATCAATAAAGAACCTATATAATCTTTCAGTCTTCGATGATATTTCCATGAATTCAGAACCGTATAAAGATGGTGCGATCCTGGTTGTCAAAGTGAAGGAATATCCTATTGTCAATAGTGTGGAATTCACCGGAAACAAGGTTGAAAAGGATCCGAAACTCCAGGAACTGATCACCCTGAAGAAGGGCAGTTATTATTCTCCATATCTTGAAACGCAAGCGCGAAAGAAGATCGTGGAAGATTATGTTAAGAAAAGTTACAACCTGGCTTCCGTAAACTTCAAAACGGAAAAATTGGATGGAAATAAGGTGGATGTCACGATCCAGGTAACGGAAGGAGAGAAGGTTGCAATCAAGAAGATCGTCTTTAGCGGAAATAGTGATATCGATTCCAAAACCCTTTCCAAGAAGATGAAAATCAAATCAGCCAACCTGCTACGTTCTGGAAGATATGAACAGGATAAGTTCGATACTGACTTGGATAATATCGTGAAATACTACAATTCACTTGGATATATCGATGCACGTGTCGTTTCAGCAGATACGGTTCAGATCGATCCCAAATATATGCAGATCGTGATCAATATCTACGAAGGGCAGAAATACAAGTTTGGTAATATCCATATCAAGGGAAATACAAGATTCACTGAAGATACGATCAAAGCAAAATTCAAGTTCAAGGAAAATGATACCTTCAACATGGAGAAGTTTGATAAACAACTCCAGGCTGTTTCTTCCCTCTATTATGAGGAAGGTTACATCTATTCTCAATTTGATCATGAGATTCAGAAGATCGGTGATAAAGTGGATATTATTCTCAATATCACAGAAAATACACGAGCAAAGATTCATAAGGTGATCATTGCCGGGAATACAAAGACCAAGGAAAAAGTGATCAGGAGACAACTGGAGATAGCCCCCGGAGATTATTTCCAGCAATCGAAGGTGATCCGTTCCCAACAAAATATATACAATCTTGGTTTCTTCGATTTGGATATGATGCCTTCCTACAAACCGATCAATAACAATGGAGACATCGATCTGACCCTGAATGTGAAGGATAAATCTTCCGGTTCGGCAAACGGTGGTGTGGGATACAACAGCACAGATAAATTTGTGGGACAACTGAGTGTATCCGAAAACAACCTCTTTGGCAATAACTGGTCATCCAGCATCAAGTGGGAATTCGGCGGAACAACGCAGAACTTTGAATACGATTTTACAAATCCGAATATATTCGATAGCGATGTCTTATTTGGTGTGAATTTATATGATACGAGAAAGGAATGGACGTCCTTCTATTATGAAGTTTCGACACGTGGAGCTTCTTTACGCCTTGGATTTCCTTTTTACCAGATCAATCGTTCCCGTATCGTTGGCAGTTATTCCTTTTATACTAAAAAATATCGCATCACGGATTGGACATCCATTGATTCCACATCCAATTCCAACCTGATTGAACTTGATAAACTCGGCTGGAGAAACACCAGTTCAGGTTCCATCACTTATTCAAGAGATACCAGGGATAATGTGTTCTTCCCTACGACTGGTTCTCAGATAACATTATATACTGAACTAGCTGGTGGTCCCTTTGGTGGTGATTTCAACTATGTAAAGGAAATTGCCCAAGTAAACTGGTACACGCAAACTTACATGAAAATTGCTCTGCGTGCTAAATGGCGTGCTGAATTCGTGAAAGCATACAATGGTTCTTCCGATGTACCTCCAGATGAGAAATTTTATCTCGGCGGTACAGGTCCGGACGGAATACGCGGTTATCCAGACCGCTCCATAGGACCTTCAGACGGTGGAACAAGAGCGGTGTTGTTTTCTTCCGAACTTGCCTATCCGATT
>DAONDQ010000043.1:0-21769 GCA_035402645.1 Candidatus Cloacimonadota bacterium
GCGCCAATTCTGGATCAAAGTATTTAAAAGATTCACCCGGTGTACCAAAATAGACCTGTCTTCCACCCATATCCATAAGAAGTATTTTATCGAATTTGGCAAAATTCTCCGCATTGGGTTGATGGATCGTGCAAAGAACGATCTTTCCCTGTTTGGTCAAATCCTTGAGCATGTCGATGACTTGTTCGGCATCACTGGAAGATAAACCCGATGTAGGCTCGTCACAAATGATGACGGTTGGTTCGAAGAGCATTTCCAGGGCAATATTCAATCGTTTCCGTTCACCACCGCTCATCAGCTTATTTTTGAGATCACCCACCAGCGAGTACTTTCTTTGCATGAGATTAGTCTGATTCAGGATAATACTAATTTTCTGATCGAGGTATTCATTTGAGATGGTAGGCATTCTCATCCTGCCGCGGTACATCAGATTCTCATATACTGTCAGATTATTGAATAAAAGGTCTTCCTGGGGAACGTATCCGAAATGCTCCGTGAAATACATGATGTTCCGATAGAGGTTTTTTCCATCGATTTTGACGGTACCATACGTCGGCTGGAAATCCCCGCTTATGGTTTTCAGGAGGGTGGATTTTCCACAACCGCTTTGTCCGAGAATACCGATGAATTCACCTTTATCCATGTTGAAGGAAATACTGTCCAGTGCAAGTGTGTTGTCCCTGAAGAAATGTTTGATATCCATGATCTCGATGTGATTGATCTCAAAAGGGACTTCAACGAGGTCATAAAAGCTGTTGATGCGGTAATTAGTCTTCTTGATTGTCAACAGATCTGTGTTTAAATGAAATTTGGTTGGTTTTGAGATGTTTTCTCCATTAATTGAGCATACGAACCCTTTTTTCAAAATATACGTTGTAAGGGTACTGTCCTCGACTGTAAAATGGATGACTGTTTTTGAACTCGCATTCCTGGATATCGAGAAATATTCGCCTTCATTATTGATGAACAGGTCTTTGGGGATGATGCTCTCGACTCCTATATCCGATCTCTCATGAATGACATCCTGCAGTGTGAATGGGGCATAATCTCCCTTGATCTGCATGATATCATCGTAATAGATCTGCCATTCCCTATTATGGGGGAGACTCTTCCCGTTTCGGTAGATTGTTCCCTGGTTTAAAATGACGGAATACCTATTCTTATTATTGAAAATACGGAAATCATAGTCCTGCTTATGGAAATAAATGATGTCATAGGTTTCCTGCGCCATATAAATTTTACTCAATATCTCGTGCTCGAAATTGATATTTCCAATCGTGAGTACTGCGTCCTGGGCAAGGAAATAGAGCACATTCGGTTTCAGGGCTATGCCATTGATCTGCGAGGTTGTCCGTGGAGCAGTAAGAACGAACATGAATTTGTCTATGAGAATGATCAGCAATTCACGATCAGAAAGATTCTTGTCTTTGAATATGATGTCGTTCTCTGTATCCCTGCCAAATGTGAGATAATCGTAAAAGAGAGAAGTTTGGGCGGAATGAAGTAAATTTCCCTGTTCGATAAGCACGAGGTCGCTGCTTTTATTTTCGAAGGCGTTAATGAGATTCATGAAGCCTTCTGTTTCGAGGTTGAACTGACGGCAAAGATCGAGAATGGTCGTGATCTCTGATATAGCGAAGTTGTTATCGGTATATGCCATGATCACGATGCTGAGTAATACTCGAATCTTATCCAGTGTGGTCAAATGAATATTCAGATATGAGATCACCTGTTCGATCGGGATATCTTTTTCCAATACCTGTCGTAGGTAGACTTCCCAGGATACATCGACCTTATGGAAGAGATTTACCAACACAGTGTATAAAATGGCTACTTCATCAGAACTCACTTGAATATCGGATTTCAACAAATTTACGTATAACCGGGTGACCATATCAATGGTCTTTTTATGTTCACTTTGCGATGGACGGGATAGTTTGACGAGTCTTGGCTTCATTCTTCCCTCTACAGATTGGAAATCAATCTATCTTTCATTTCTCTACAGGATTTACAGTCATGTATCTTGCAATTTTCCCTGTACAATTGCTGTAAGCCCAATTGACGTAATGCTGAACCCTTCAACTGCTTGCTCTGGTTTTCTGTAATGAATCGCTTCATATCACGCATCTGATTGTTCTCGAGAAGACCAGGGTATCTCATGAACATGTCGATGATCCGAGTTTCATGTTCTTTGTCTTTCCTCTTTCGTGCAGACAGGATTTCAAGAGGGATCAAGGCATTGATGATCAGGAGCCGGATCAACCCCTTTCCCCAGGGATTTATAGGTACGGGAGAAACTTCATCATGCCCAAAGAAGGATTGCATGGCTTTTTCTAACATCCTGGCAGAGGAATTTATATTTTGAATGAATATCTCATGAATTTGAGCAAGTAATTTCTTATCCCCTAAACGAAATAGGAAACCAGATAATTGATATAACCTCGATTCAGGATGATGGATCGGTCTTATACGGAAAAGGTTCCATTCACAGGGGATGCGTATCTGGCAGTGTTTTTGTTTCTGAAAGATTGAATTCCAACCCATGATCGGGTTGTTTATCCTGGCATCCAGTCCTGAACTGCATATGAATATGGAAGCGAGTTCATGGCTGGTCATGCCCATTTTCATCCAGTTCCTGACATCCTTGAGAGGGATTTGTTCTGAAAGGATGAGGAATGGAAACTGGTTCTTTCCATAACCCAATGCTTCCATGATGCATTGATAGGTTAGTTGTTCAAGGTCATTGAAATATGATTCAGCCTGGAACCTATTGATTCTTCTCTGTAATCTCACCAGCCCGATATGGTTCAAGACGTGTTTCACCTGGATTGGTTCCATCCCGGCAAAGAAATCACACAGAGGTTCGCAGTCGGGAATCGGTAGGGAAGAGGGGACCAGGAGTGAAATATCTCGATCCAGAAAAGGCTTCATTTCAAGGATTTCTATGCTTTCACCCTTTTCGGTCAAAGAGTATGGTCTTCTGCCATTATGTTCATATACCACATGCAGGATTACGTTGTTATAGATTGGATCTTCATGATGCTGATGCGCTAACCAGTCAGTTGTCCGTATATGTATCTCAACATCACCCTGTTTTGCTTTCCCATTGATTTCGATGATAGCATGGTGATAATCCGGACCGAAATTGGTGTTAAAGTGTCCGGGGAAAAGGATTTTGACCTTCTGCCTGGAGATAGTCTGCAAATCGGGGATCAGATGTCTTGCATCCCAGATATGATAAAGAAATCTCTCTGGCAGGTTCATCAATAGTAGGTCTCCAAGATGGAGTAGCGATGACGGAGAATACGGTTCCCGCTGAAGTTCTTAACATTGTACTTAATGGGATTCGGTACAATGGTTACCAGCCGAATAGATTGTTCCCTGTTCAGTTTGGTGACACTTTTCCCATAATAATGAAGAGATGCCTGTTCTATCCCAAAAATACCCTTACCCCATTCAATATAGTTCAAGTATAATTCCAGAATACGATGCTTGGGCATGAGAAGTTCAATTTCGAGAGTGATCCAAAATTCAAGATATTTACGGAAGTAATTTCTGTTCGTAGTCAGGAAGAGGGTCCGAGCGAGTTGATTCGAGATTGTGCTCCCACCGAGCTTGATCTTATGACGCCGCTGATTCACCTTATAGGCGTGTTTGATCTGATCGATCTCGAACCCCCAATGCTTGGAGAAATTGCTATCTTCCAGATTAACCAGCATGGAATAGGTCTTTCTCGGGATTTTCTTGAGCGGAACGAATTTAACCATTTTGACGGGATAGCCACGAACAAGTTTCCGTTGTATCATGAGGGTCGTGATCGGTGGGTTGATGAAATTATAAAGAAAAACAAGGAATATTGTGATTGCAAAGAACCACAAATGCAATTTAATGATGAATATCCATATTCGTTTCAGCAGAGAATCTTTCTTTTTTACAATCGGTGTCTGTTCATCCATCATTCCTGACCTTTTTGTTCATTGGTTGATTGAGATTTTTGGTAAACATATCCTGTTGCCAGGTTCCGAATCACATAAGATGCAGCCCACATACCCATAATGGCTGGCATATAACCGACAGAACCAATCGTTACACGTGACCTGCCTCTGACTGATATGGATTCATCCAATGGTGTCGTGTCTTCTGCAAATTCCTTGATCGAGACTTCGGAAGAATATATGACCGGTATCCCTTTGTCAATACCTCTTCTTCGCAGGAACTTCCGCACTCTTCTTGCCAGCGGACAGCCCATGGTATCTGAAATATCAGATAAGTGCACTTGTGATGGATCAACCCTGTTTCCTGCTCCTAAGACTGAAATGATAGGCATATTCTGATGATATGCAAATTCCAGTAATCCGACCTTTGGTCCCAGGCTATCAATTGCATCGACTATAAAATCAATATTCTGAAGCAATTCCTCCCGATTCTCGATAGCGCAGAAACCTTGATAGATATCTACAATGGCTTCCGGATTGATATCCTTGATTCGGTCACGCATGACTTCCACTTTCGGTTTCCCGACAGTACTATGTAGAGCAATGATCTGTCTATTTAAATTAGTTGGCCCAATCGTATCGAAATCAACGAGAAGGAATTGACCGACTCCGCTGCGGGCAAGGGATTCACAGGCATAACCTCCCACACCACCAAGACCAATGACTGCGATTCTGCTTTGTTGCAGTTTTTTGATCGCATCGCTTCCAAAAAGGAGCTCAGTTCGATTAAATTGGTCTTTCATATGATTCCTGTGCATCAGATTTGGATATGATGCCCAAATTCTCCAGGCTTTTCCAGGTAGTATTGCGGAGTGATGAAGCTTCAATACCGGCAATTTCGCAGATTCGAGTGGCAATTTCAGGTAGGAACTTCAGTTTGCAGTATTCTGTTTCTGCAAAGAATGGCTTTTGTGCTGGAGCATCTGTTTCGAGAACGTATAATCCCCATTCAAGAACATCATGGAGAACCTTTTCATGATTGCGTGAAGTGAGGATCGGTCCACCGAGGGAGAAGGCAAAACCAAGTGATTTGAATATTTCGAACACTTCTTCGGAACTCGCGAAACTATGAAGTACTCCCCTTGTTTTTGGGAAGTTATTCTTCACTAATTTGTATATCTCGTAATATCTTCCTACGGAATGAAATACCACCGGTAAATCGTAACTTTTAGCGATATCGAGTTGCATCAGCATCAATCTTTCCTGCACCTCATGATTATCATAGCGGGAGTCCAAACCAATCTCACCGATGGCACATATCTGTTTCTTTTGGGCTAATTCAATCACAGAGGCAATATCCTGCTGTGTTTCCTCAACAAACATGGGATGAATGCCTGCATACCATTGCATAAAAGGATAGGAATGAGAGAGATGCCAATCGAATTGATCCTTGCGATATGCATTTGAAAAGAATGAACCGACCCCTTCGTGTTGCGCTTCGGCAATTTCAATGTCCAGATCCACCTTATCAAATTCAATGATATCGCAGAAATGGCAATGAAAATCAAACCACTTGCTTTTATCCGGATCCATCATTTTAGTTTCACTCTTTTTCTTGAATTATCGGATAGTTCTTTTCAACAGCAGCAAGAACGATATCGGGTTGAATCAGTTTCATGCAATTATGATGACCCTCAGGGCAAATGCGTGCACCATGACTTCCACATGGTCTGCATGGAAGGTCAACTTCAAAGATCAAATCATGTTCTCTGAATGGATAATAACCAAGTCTCTTCACTGTTGGTCCGAAGAAGGCATATACATCTGTCTTCATCGCATTTGCCAGGTGCAGGGAACCACTGTCGTTGCATATCAGGAGTCTGCATCGACGCATAACTTCTGCTGATTCCAGGATGGATGTCTTCCCCGCAAGATTCAGCGCTTCTATACCTGCATTTCGAATGATACGTTCGCATAAATCTGCTTCTGTCCTGCTACCGGTAAATATCAAGGAATAGCCTGCATGATAGAGACCTTTAACTAATTCGACATAAGACTGTTCTTCCCAACATTTGGTCTTCCATACAGATCCTGGTGCAATTACAATGAGGTTTTGTTTATTATGCAAGCCTGCAAGCAATTTATCGACGAGTGTCTTATCTTTTTCAGAAGGATAGAGTTCGGTCTGTGTATCCCATTTCTGATCAGAGAAAACTGAAAGCAGGTTCAGATTGTTGATGATTCTGTGCTTTCCCTTCAGCCATATCACTTTCTTGGTGAGCAAATGTCTTGCTGTGAAGCGGTCAAAGCCGATACGTTCCGGGATTCCAGACAGCAATAGCAGCAGTGATGTAGTGAAAGAACTGTGGGGGGTGATTACGACATCATAGTGTTCTTTCCTTAACTGATCGATCATATTCAAAAAGGCAAATGTCTTGTTCTTTCTTTTATCGAAAACCTGTATCTTTCGAATATGGGGATTATTCAAAAGGATTGTCCTCGTCTCCTTGATCACCATGACATCGATCATGGCTTTCGGGAATAATTCACTCACAGCCTTGATCAATGGTGTTATTAGGATCACATCGCCGATGAAAGCAGTCTGGACGATCAATATCTTATGAAATTTATCCATGAAGAAGTTCTTCATAAATTTTAATGTTCTTTTCGACTGTATTCTCAATGGAAAAACGTTCTACCGTTTCTCTTCCACGTGTTCCCAATTGCTTACGCAAACCCTCATCATCGCAAAGGCGAATGATGGCATTTGCGAGGTCTGTTGCCGAATTTGGGGGAACAAGAAGCCCGTTCTTCTCATGCTGTACGGCTTCAGGAATACCACCCGTTTTTGTTGCGATCACTGGCAAGCCAACAGCCTGGGCATCGAGAATGGATGTTCCCAAACCTTCCAGGTGGGATGCGAGAACGAAGATGTCGAATATCTTCAGGAAACTTCCTACATCATCTCGGAAGCCTGTAAATATGAAATGATTCTTCAATCCCATCGATTTGACCATCAATTCAAGTATTCTTTTTTGATTGCCGTCACCCACAGCAATGAACGTAACATCCGGTCTTTGTTCAATCACCTGTTTTGCGGCGGTGATCAGATTCGGGTAATCCTTATGTCCGACCAGTGCGGCAACCGTTCCGATAATCAGGTTATTGGACGGGATTGAAAACTGATCCTTCAGATTGGCAGGGGGGACCACGCTATCGAATTTATGAATATCAACACCACTGTGAATGGTGACGAGTTTTCGTTCGGGGATCCTGTCCTCGAGTAATACTTCCTTGATTCTATCAGAGATGCAGATGATCTTATTGAGAAAGCGGTTATCATATTTAAATCTGCTAAATTTAGACCGATGCAGGTGGAAATCAACTCTACGGGTTGCAACCAATTTCAATCTGCGATTAAAAAGTTTTGCCCATAACCCGATGGCGAGAGCATGTCCTGAATGCAGATGTAGTATGTTGTAATGATTCTTGAAAGCGAGAAGCCCGATGTGTAATCCTGCGATAAAATCCATTTCACCATTCATATCGATGGAATAGTGTTTGATTTTATGGCTTCTGGCAAAATTCCTAAAAGCGGATCTCGGATGGCATACGATAGCAGTTTGATATCCCATCCTGTTCATGTGATCTGCGAGGTATCCTGCTTGCTGCTGTCCACCTCGCCAACCGCGTTCCGTATCCACATGAAGGACCCTGATTTCCTTTTGTTCCATCTCATTCCTCTATCATATTTCGATTATTTCTTTCGAGTTCTTTCCCATAATTTCATATGTTTCATATAAACCGATAATGCTGAGTTCATGGCAAGTATCAGACCTGTCTTGCCATCCAAGAAACCGAGCTTCAGGAAGTATGTGAAGATGAATCGAAGGACGGTATGCAGGAACGTCCCGTGAAGGGAACCTTTCTTACCCTTTAACGCTTTTTCTTCAGCCCAGCATTCAGCGTATTTGTCAATCTTGCGTAAATGCGTTTCCAGATCAGGATATGTGTAGTGGAGCATTTCTTCATGGATCCTGCATCTTTTCCCGTTGATGATAACTGATTCATGCACAAGTTTATCATTGAAATGTCCACTGTCCTTCCTGAATAGGCGCATGGGGTAATCCCGATTCCATCCTGAGTGCCTGATCCATTTCCCCAGGTATTGGGATTTCCGTTTGATCTCAAAACCATTACAGTCACCTGGGTTTAGAACTTTTTCCCGAATTACGTCAGCAAGCTTGGGTGTAATTTCCTCATCCGCATCAATGCTCAATATCCAGGGTGATGTTGCTTTATCTACGGCTGATTGTTTGGTTTTTCCATATCCAAGCCACTCAACCTGGAATACATTCGATGTAAATTCCCTGCAAATATCGACGGTTTTATCCGTCGAACCGGAATCCAAAACGATTATCTCATCCACCCACTTGATCGATTCAAGACAGCGTCGGATGTTTCGTTCCTCGTTTTTTGTGATGATCGTTGCTGAAATACGGGGTGATGAATTAGACACGGGATCTTATCCTTTTCGATGTGCGATCAGATTGTTGAATAATTTTTCCAGGTCATTGACCATCACATCATCTGTGAAATGTTCTCTCAAATGCTCACGGGCATTTTGACCCATTCGTGTACGCAACTCAGCATCATTGATCAGTTGCAGGATATAATGAGTGAGGGATTTGATATCTCCAGGTGTAATGAGGAATCCATTCTCCCCGTGGGTAATCATTTCAGGCACTCCTGCAATACTGCTCGCGATCACTGGCAATCCTACGGAAAAGTATTCTAATATCGTATTGGGAAAACCTTCAACGTAAGAGGGAAGAATACCAATATCATAGGCTTGATCACATTCCATGGGGTTTCTCTGAAAATCGAGGAAGATCACCTTTTTTACGATCTGCATCTGCCAGACCAAATCCTTCATCTCACTTTCTTGTGGTCCATCACCGCAAATAACCAGGTACAAATTTGGATAGTCTGCTGAAATCTGGGAGAATGCTTGTACCAAATCACCAATTCCCTTGGTTCGGGTAATTTGTGAAGTGATTCCAATGACAAAGTCATTTTCCGTCAAACCCCATTTCCTTTTCATCCTGACCTTATCCTCAGCACTGAATGAAACAAGTCTGACACCGTTGTGAATGATTGTAAAATCATCGGCATCGACCCATTTATACCGATTCTTCGCATCATTATATATAGTTTTGCTTGTAATGATGTAATGTGTTACAAAACGATGCAGATATTGAATTTCAGGTTTATCCTCCAAATCCGTATAGACATTGATCAAACGAATATTGGGGATATGAGCCAGTCTTGCTGCGTTGCCACCGATGGAAACTTCCTTTTCAGTGTTTGTGATGATGATATCGATCTTGTGTTTCCTGATGAACCAAAGAACATATGCAATTGCCAGGGGATTAAAGTCTATTCCTGCCCGAAAGGTTTGTATCTTGACTCCATCCGGGTTATAATCAACAAAGCGTGAATTCTTATCAGATAACACAATGACCTTGTGTCCCTTCTTCTCCAAGCCACGTGCAGATCGTACCATCCAAGTGGAAATACCGTTCCATTTTCTTTTCGTATTCAAATAAAGAATGTTCACTATTTCATCTCGAATTGCAGTTTATAGAGTTGTTTGTACCTTTCGCAATTCTCGAGAAGGTCATCATGTTTACCAATGCCAACGATCTTCCCATGTTCGAGAACTACGATCTTATTTGCTGACAGGATGGTCGATAAACGATGAGCGATGACAATGACAGTCCTGTTTTGGGTAGCCCTGTCAATAGCATCCTGCACCTTTCTTTCCGAATCTGTATCCAGTGAACTGGTGGCTTCGTCAAAGATAAGAATCGGTGGGTCACCTACAATCGCCCGGGCAATGCACAAACGCTGTTTCTGTCCACCTGAAAGATTGGAACCTTTGGTTTGCAGCTCTTCATCATACTGATCCGGCATTTTCTCTATGAATTCAGTTGCACTTGCAATCTCGCAAGCCTTTTTCAATTGTTCATCGCTGACAGGTTCAGAACTGCCATAACAGATATTATTCCTGACAGTGTCGGAGAATAACAGAGATTCCTGGGTTACAACACCATAAAGATCACGCAGATCGTGCAGTTTGATTCTCCTGATTGGGATTGAATCGATGGTGATTTCTCCCGAATCATAATCATACATACGATTCAGCAGGTTCGTGATGGTGGTTTTCCCGGAACCACTACTGCCGATAATGGCAACTTTCTGCCCCTTCATGATATCGAAACTGATTCGGGAAAGAACTTCCTTTTTCCCGGTATAGGAGAATGAAACATCCTTAAATTCAATGCAATCTGTAAAATCTTTCTTCTCAATAGCATCTGGGGCTTCCTGTATCTCACTTTGACGGTTGAGGATGACGGAAATACGATCCAGTGAGACCAGTGCTCTTTTAATATCATTATATGCTTTTGTCAGGTTCTTTGTCGGTTGGAGCATGGAAAATACTGCAAAGAGAAAAGCTGTGAATTCACCGAAGGAAAAGGTGCTTGTCTTTCCCAGTATCTGGGAACCACCGATGAATACAATAACGACCCCGATGATGACTGTGTTCAATTCTGCAATGGGAACATTCAATCCGTCGAGCAGATCAGAGGTCCTCCACAATCTGAAGTAACGGTTATTGATCTTGTGAAATTTGCCATATTCGTAGTTTTCCCTGGAAAATGCTTTTACGATACGCATGCCGTTCAACGCTTCCTCCACACTATTGAACATGGAAGAGAATTGCGATTGTATCTTTTTTGCATTCAGTTTCAATTTTTTGCCTATATAGGTTACGAGGAAGGTAAATAGAGGCAGAATCAGGAGACACCAGAGAAAGAGGTGAGCATTCAAAAATAATGCCAATCGTATATAAATAAAGATGGAGAATACATCTCTCAAGGAATTGAATAGATTATTGATGAACTGGTTACTGACAATTTCAACATCATTCACCATGCGCACGAGTGAATCTCCAACCTTGTTCTGATTGAAGAAGGCAAGCGATTGGGAAAGATACTTACCGAACATGAGGCTGCGAATATCACGTATGGTCTTTCCCCGAAGATTCGTAAACATGATACGATTGGAATAGTAGAATATGTTCTTTAAAATGTATAACCCTAAAATAATATAGCACACCGAATAAAGCAGGATCATTGAATCAGTCGAATTCAGGATTCCCTTCAGGTTAGTCACGAGTGGTGCATATTCGGCGGTGGGACGGAACCTGAGAAGGCTTCCATATTGTAAGGTATATTGATTCACTGCCTGAGTCATGGCATGAATAAAGGACGTGTAATCAGGATAGAGAATGACAGGCTTGTTTTTAACAAACACATAATCAAGCAGTGGAATCATCATTGCGATGCTGACACCGCCCATCAACGCATAAAACAGCATACTGATGAGACCGCCTATAACGAATCCCCAGTATTTCATCATGATTTTATAAATACGTAATAAGTCTTTCACATGCAGTCCTAAATATGTACTCTCATTATTTCACAAAAAAGGGCAACAGCGTAATGTCAATAAAAAACAATATTCCTATCTTTTATGTATGTCGTCGGCTTGAATCGTATCAGAGATATTTTAGTATCGGATCCCTTTTCTTATCTGTGTACCGTATTTGCTTTTCATCTCAAACAAATACACACCTGCCGGCTGTTCGATTCCCTGAATGTCTTTTCCATCCCAAACCCATTGCTTATATCCTGAATCGGAATTGAGAACAGACTCCCTGACTTTTTGTCCCCTGATATTATAAACGGACATCGTCAAGGGTGTGGAAGATTTTACGTGCCAGACAAGAGCAGTCATAGCATGGAAGGGATTTGGGTAGTTACCTGAAAAATACAGTCCAGGCGTCGATTCAACAGGGTCATCGTTTGCCACACCGGATACATTGACGTGCCACGTAAATGACCAACTGACAGTTTCATCTGATGTGATACATTTCACAGTATGTGATCCCAGAGATGAAAACTCCGGTGTGAAGAGGAAGTCGTTTGCTGGCTGAAGGGTATCATCGACAAACCATTGATAAGTGGCATTCGTAATCAGTCCATAGGATTCCATGATGAATGGATATGGATTCTGCAGATCATAAGTCACAACACTATCAGCCGGGCTGACGGAATTGATGACAAGCCCGAGAATTTCAAGGGTATTAATATAGACCGGTGTGATCGGATGGTCATTTGCATTAGTCGGTACATTACTAATGGCATAAACAACATCCATACCTTCCAGGACTTTCCCAAAAATGCTGTAATGACCATCTCCACTGGGATAGGGTGCTACAGTGATATAATACTGGGAACCACCGGAATGGGGTTGACCTGTATTTGCCATTGCCAGCATCCCGGGGACATCATGATGTAATCCTACATTGAATTCATCTGCTATCGTATAGCCCGGACCACCGTATCCGTTGCCCAAAGGATCTCCATCCTGGATCATAAAACCTGATATCACCCTGTGAAACTGTAGCCCATCGTAGAAATGACTATTCGCAAGATCGATGAAATTATTGGCTGTGATGGGAGCAAGATCATCTCTCAGTTCTACCGTGAAATTACCCATGCTCGTATGCCAGCGTGCAAAATAACGTGCTTGCAGCGGTACAATGAGAAGAAATACCAAACATAAAGTCAGAAAACCAATCCTAAATTGCATATTATACTCCTTATTACCATATTTGACCGTAAATTTCCCCCACTTTTGTAAAGAGGGGGATTTCCCTCCCATTTGCAAAGGGAGGGTGGCAACCCCCATTGGCAAGGGGGGATTAAGGGGGGTCTTTGCCGGGAGAGCTAGTTATGTTCTCTTTAATCTAGCCTCTAGTCTCTTCCACTTCGCCCTTCATAAATCGAACTTCGCACTTTGAAAGGGTGTCAAGAAGAATATACGGTTCAGATTTTCTAAGTTATTTTTTTATTAACCTGTATGTAGTTCTTTCATTAAGTTCAGTGAGTGCAAATTCACTGCCATCGGATTTCATCAATTCTATATGACAACAATTACTAACGCTATATGGGATGATAGCCAATGTGTTTCCTGTCAGATAATTAATAACGTAGAGATATGTGTAATCAGAAATAAAGATAAGACCTGTTGTTTTATCCACTTCAGGTAATTCCACGTCATATTTTGAAACTCCCTCAGAAGTAGTGAGAATGGCATAAATGTCGCCTGATGCTCCATCATAAAGGGTTATGTCTTTAGCCGTTATAGAGTAGATCAAATCACCTTTATTAGTCCATTCCATGATACTATTATCATCATACAAGAGTTTATTCTCCCTTATGATATCACCACTCATTTGCATTAGAACCATGCCTTTTGTGTATTGATCGTTTTGATCTGAATTCCAGAGGAAAAAGATCTTATCCATTGCTGGTGAGAATTGCAGATTGTAGATATGATGCCATTTGCTTAAATCAATTTTCGTGTATAAGCTTCCATCTAAGTTGAAAAGAGCAATGCCCTTATTTTTAGGGAAATAGGTTTGTGCTGTGAGTAGTGGCTGGACAATCTCAGGGCTTGAATAATCTATATTTATTCCAGCTGTTAGCATCCAGTATTTTCCACCAACAAGTCCATGTGATTCCATTCCCAAAGTACCTACAGGCAGGTATGTTTTATGCCCTTCTTTATCCATTAGAAAATATCGGCTGCTGTCCATATCAGCCAATGCAACAAGACCTTTTACCTCAATACATTTGCCAATTGTCAAAGGTGAGTCAGGGCTTTCATTATAGAACTTGCTGCCAATATCTTTTACATTTGGATAGTCTTTATGCCAGAGTACACGATTAGTAGAATCTCGCAATTCGAGGGAATATTTACTATTCTGTTTTAAATAATATATTTCATTACTCGTAGATGAGTTGTTATATGATACGGGAAGAGTATTTGTTGTGTATTCTGTTCCAACCTTTTTATACAGACCTGTTAATTTTTTGGGATGTTTATGAGCATCATCGAAGATAGTCCATAGTTTAATTGTAAATGGTTGTGAGATTAGAGTGGTAGCCATGCAGACAAGTAAAGCGGATAGAATGAAATGTTTCATGATTCGTCCTATTGTACAAGATGAAAATACCGGCGTAGGGATATTTTATAATCTGTATCGGTTATACTGCATTCCTTACCGTCTGACGAAATGTGCACATCTCTAAGAGATAAGCTTTTTTGAAATTGCTTACCGAAAACAAGTTTATTATTCTTTATATCATAAATGATAAGCCATTCTCCATTATTATATTCTCCATAAGTAAGAGCAAGATAACCAGTGGCAGTAGAACTAAAATCTAAATTCATGGTATGCATCCGAGTAATATAATTCCCGGTACTTTGGTCTAGTATATAGGTATGATAATTCAAGTCGTTGAGGATGATGTATGAGTTTCCTTCTGTGATCATGTTCACAAGGTAAGAATCATTTTCGTAAAATGGAAAGTCTGGTAGCTGTGATAAAATTCTACCTTCAAAAGTACAGTAGATAATACCCGCGGAACGAGTTTTAATATTTATATATGTATATAAAATAGTATTCAAATTTGAATTGATGAACATATCTCCAAGGATCAGACTATCGGGCAGAGTATATTGTCTATACAGAGTTCCATCTTCCCTGAAAAGGCAATATCCATTACCACTGCTAATATAATATTCCCTGTTAGGGTCAGGTTCATAATCAGTTAATCTTTTTTGAAATGGACCTCTCTCATACTCTCCATAATCGCCACTATCCTGGTCATCCCATTGTGGATCGCATGATTGTGAAAAAAGGTAATATGTATCTTTGATGAATCCTTCAAAATTCAAACTACCTGAACGTGGTGGTAACAAAATTTCTTTTCCAGTACTGTCTATCAGTTCCCAGCGCTGACAATCCTCAGTTCTAATTGCGAGAGTGCCGTTTTTATTGATGAGACTCATTATCTGCGGATAGCTACTTAGATCGAAATTATAATCTGATGATGCGAGGACATGTCCAGTTGTTATTTCATTTGGACTATAATATTCCTCTGGGCGATTGATCAGTTCTCGGGTCCACCATGTTTTACCTTTATTATCTTCAAGTGATTGAGTGGAATTGACGATTTGTACGAGTGTGTATCTCGATTTTGTTAACGGTTTGTAATACTCGTCTTCTTTTGGTAATTCAATCTGCTCTGTTTTATAATTTTCATAGTTCATCATTACAGGTTGCTTTGCTGTAGTTAAATACTGCGTTATCTTTTTCAAATCAATATCCGGATATAGCACTCCATAAAGAGGAATTGCGATGACCAAGGCAATTGCAAATAGTGCTATATAATGCTTTGTGATTACTCTGTTATGCATGTTACCTCGCAAGTAATATTCCATTAATATATTGGTTCCCTAATTACTTTCGAAATTATGAATAATAAAATTCATCTTAAATTCTTATACTAATCTCCAATTTGTCAATTAATATTGCATCATGCCGATTTCATAGATATTTAAAATACAATTAATAATACAAACCATCGATTTACTTCAAAAAATCCCCTCTCGAGTTGGAGAGGGGTTTTTCATATATGAAAAAGGGCTTCAAATTGAAGCCCTTTCATGGATTTGGTCTTAGTATTAGAATTTCAATAATCTGCTTGTTTTGTTATATGTACCGGCTTTGATATTGATCAAATATACACCAGCCGGGGCATTATGGTTATCCATGTCTTTCCCGTCCCAGTTCACATCCAATGAATTTCCTTTCATTTCCGTGGCTGGGAAGCTCTTTACCAATTGACCTCTGATGTTATAGATGTTCATTTCGACTTTCTGGTTTTGCTTCGTCAGTTGCACGGAGAGTTTCGCATTGCTGATGAATGGATTTGGTGAAACCGTAAACTGATTTGTCTGGATCACCGCAATATGATCATCATTCGCTGTGATCGGTGATAAAACGATATATCCGGGTTCCAGGTTTGTTACCAAGGCATCTCCGTAATAGAAATCTGATACGGAAATGGTCGCAACAGAAGCGGCAGAAGTATTTCCGGTAGCTCTGAATTTCAAATCGAGAAGGTAACCATTTCCCCAGATCGGATCGCTGTTCGTAACATCGAATGACATGGTGCCATCGGCAATGTTCTGAGTCGTTATGTTCATGCCGCTAAGCATGCAGTTGGTAAGATCGTAACTGTCAAAAGTCACTTTATCAGATTGATAGTGAAGTAGAAAACGAATGTGGTTGATGTTCCAACTCGGGAGTATGAATGTGGTGGAGACCGGTATCGTGGCAATCTCATTCAAACCGATGTGCATGCTGTTCAGTAAGTCGATTACAGAATTCTGCGGTATATCCACAGTAGCATTGGCGTGAATCGCAGTTTGCTGGATACTGGTAACAGCAGTGCTGTTCAGGAGGAAATCACCCACCATGAAATTAAAATCACCTGCTTCCAATGGTTGGAATTTCAGTTTCAGCATCGTACCTCCGCCAAACAGGGCAGTCGGACTGCTGATTGTGCAATTGATCAAGCCAGGAGTTGTTTCCTCATAAGTGACAGTTGCATTTTCTGCCATGGAACCTGTGACATCGGTTCCGATGAAGGCAATATGTTCGTTATCATATTGCATTACAAAACTGATATTATTGATGTTCCATGCCGGAAGAATCGGGTAATTGCTGATGGAAATAGGGACAATGTCACCTACAGAACAATCCATGCCGGTCAGTGAAATCTGAGCCATAGCCGGATTGTAATTCTGTGGTTTCATATTGGTAATGATATCCTGACCATCATTGAAGCTGTATCCGGGATTCAGATTACTCAAATAAAAATAACCGTTGTATGAGCCACTCCAACCCCAGTTGAAATGGAAATAATTGCTGTTTTGATAACCATCACATACAAATGCATGCCCACCACCAGGACCGGAACCATCATAATACATGGGCAAGGCATTGTCGAGTTGGCTGCGGACAAGATTATCCCATTCTGTATCGGAATATCCGTCACGACTGACCAAAGACAGTCCGCTGTCGTATCTGAAGTACTGGCGCAAGGCTTGTGCTGCCTGGTAACTGTATGCCCCTGAACCATCGGGAGCATACATCATATTCACGGATATACCCAAATGCCAGAGAAGGGTTCCAACATCAGTATTCGGCATTCCCACAGAGTTTGGCATGTTTTCCCAATGATATGTCGTGTTCCCGAAGTTAGCACTTTGGGTGGCATATCCTGAGGGATGATAAGAATGACTGCCAACACCTGTTACAGGCCAATTCCAATACTTCATGACTTGCGCCATGGCTGTTGCTACACAACCTGCCCAAACACGTCCGCCTGGACCAGCCGCATCCACTGGACAATACATGTTATACGGAGTGCCCTGATCCCAGGTTGTGCTTAATAATGGATGCAGGCTTCTTGTTCCATCACGGGAAAGTTGGTTGTTCAATATCGCATTCCACTTTGCCGCAGTGACAGAATTATCGAGTCTTTGATTTGTAATATCGCTGACTGCCATTTTATGATTTTCTATGAATTCCGAGAAAGAAGGATTATGATCCAATCCATTAACAAGAGTATTATAACCGTAACCGATGATGGGATTACATGCATCATCCGCACTTAACAGGACGAATCCTCTTGAATATTCGACCAGGTACATGGTGACTGTATTATCTTTTGTGATCGGTGTGACCTTCTCGATCGTACGCGTAGTAAAATCAGAAGGAGCCCAAGTGTTGGTCCAGTTTTGAGCAGCAGTGATTGCCTTCTCCTGGGGAATCGGAACGGCAACAATAGCAGAAATCAGTATTAACAAAACTACAGACAGTATTAAGCGCATAGTTTTCACCTCATCTAAATCATCTCAATAAAATATGCAAGCCATGTTCCATAAATCATTAATTACGTTAAATAAGTATATTTGTTTTATGGGAATATTGTCAATTCATTTATCTAATATACGTAGGATTTCTATCATTCCTCTATTGCCTTTCCTATATGACTCCTATCTGATACTTATACCATTCCTATCCCATTCCAATCCAAAGAGATTGGAAAGAGATTGGTATGGGATTGGTATCCGATTGGAAAGGGATTGGAATTAATATGGACACGCTCATTTGCTTCTATGTTTGTTTATAATGATGTGAATTATTTATTGAAACCAAAAAACATTGACATGCGAATTTCATTTATGACAAAATTGATTAGAGGTGCAATCATGAAGATTATCGATTTATCCAAAGAATACGAACAGGACTACCTGATTTGCCTGGAAGAGTGGGCAGAGAGTTCAGAATTAAAAGTTAAAAATTAGAAATAGAGATCAGTAAAGAAGGCAGCGCCTTTGTTAAAAAGGTGGATAGGTCGCTGTTTAAGCGATACCACAACGGGAAAGAATTAAGATTGAAAATTTGCAGAGGGATCGTAGGGGTTCGCGTCAGCAAACCCGTTGTGGCATAAGATTCCGATCTTATGGATTGTGGAGTAGAGTTAAATGTGTATCAAACGCTGTTAATGTTAGAGGAGAAAGAAATGAAATCACTATTAGCTGTCATCGTATTATTGTTCGCAGTTGTATTGCATGCAGAACCCAATTACTTTGAACCATTGGCTGAAGCAATCATGAAGGATGGTACTCATATAATTGGCTATTTTAGTTTTGCTTTAGGTGATGGGGCATACAATGAAGTCAATGATGATACTCTTATGTATAACATGTATACTCAAGAAAATATACCTCTTGGGACTGATTTGATGCCATTTGTTACGCATTGCAATGAAGAAGGATATATCAGGGATTATGCCAGAACTAAATATGGTAATTTTGCAATCAGTGACAGCATACAACACATTGACTTGAACTATGTATCAAAATTGATTCTACTTACCCCACCACAAAAAGATAAATTCGGAGATGATATGTCTGGAATCTATAGGACAAATGGCTGGACAAAAATATCTCAAGCAGATCTCGAAAAAATTCAAAATCATGACACTGGAATTTCCACAGGACAGTTTCCACATGAGATAATCTGTGTGAATCCAGCTTTACCCAGGTCAGAATTTTATCTATATGCTTCACTATATAATTATAATAATTATTTGGAAGTTGCGAACAGATATGATGAAACAACAACTTTTATTGATGTTCCAGCTTATACTACCGCAGAATACACAGATTTTCGAGATTGGTGTGATTCTATGAATGAAAGCAATTATAGCCATCTGAAACAAGCTCTCGCTGATGTGCAAGGGATTTTGAAGGACTGGTTACAGATTATCCCTAAGAATCAGATGATTAAAGAAGAAGCAAAGCCTCCATTGATTGCGCAAATAAATCAAGCCATCAATAACTGTGTTTCATTTAATGCTTTCATAGATAAATCCTTTAAAAGCGGGAAGATGGATGTTAAGTATGCTCCAGCGAGCTTTCAAAAAATCGGAAAATATGGAGTGGGAGATATAGCTGAATATGTGATTATACCTAAATTGACTGTTCCGTTAGATATTTTGAACAGCAATTTCGATGAGCTTCTACCTACAAACGATATGGTTGTTATCACGCATTTTGAACCCTATGATTAAATCCTCACATCCTTAATCGTCCCATGATTGATCTTCAAAGCCGGTTCACCGTGAATCATCATGATAATGCCAAGTTCACGTCCGCATTGGGGACAGGAGGGCTTGGAGAAAGTGGGGGAGCCCTTCAATCCAACATTATCTTCTTCCATACTGTCGATGAAACACTTGATGATCCGTCCCTTTCCTGCCTTGAAATATCGGAACAATTTATAGCCGCACTGACATTCAATGTCGATGATCTTACCTGTTTTCATCCAAAATTATTCTTCCTCATCAAACATGGCTAATGCGCTTTCATCCAGCGGTTGCCAATCTTCGAAGAAGTGCATATCCTGTTTCTGAAGTATTTCGATCAGCTTCAGATTCTTCAGGGGGATGAGTGCTGAATGGTAATGTAAACCAAAAACGTACTGGATAGGAGTCAGCCATCCGCGTTGCCTGATCTTTTCCCACATGGCAGCTGCTTCTTCTTTTCCGCACACCGCCTGATAATTGGCGATGAATACTTCCAATTGCTTTTCGGTGAAAGCTGTTTGGCTTTTCTGTTCTCTTTCTATGTACTTATCGTATAACAGGGAAGGATCATATTCATGATATTTCTCATTATGTACCATGACTTCCTGCTTGAATTTCGGGCGAATGGAAGGTTTCGATGCAGGATAACCAACAACAACCAAAACAATCGGAATCACATGTTTTGGAAGTTCGAACAATTCTATGCATTCCTCCATCCTATCGATGACAGTGCCAATGTAGCAGGAGCCTAGTCCAAGTGAATCAGCAGCAGTACAGACGCTCTGCGCGGAGATGATGACATCCTGGAAGGAAATCCAGAAATGACGGAACGCATGTTGTGCAGTATAAGGAACTTCACCCACATCTGCAAGCACTTCATTACGATGTATGTCCATACAGAACAAGAGATTCAATGGTGCCTTGCCGATGAAGGGCTGCCAACATAATTCACCCAATCGGGTACGCATTGCCTGATCCTGAATTTTAATGATCGACACAGGTTGCAGATTACCTCCCGAGGCACTATTACAGGCTGTCTGCATGAGGATGTCAATTTTCTCAGGTTCAATCTCCCTGTTGGCGAAATTACGTACACTGGCTCGCTCATTCATTATTTGGAGGGTTTCATTTGGGTACATGGTTCATCTCCTGCTGTTATTTTTATACAGATAAGGCGGGATAGGTAAAAAATGTCAAATGATTACTTTTGACTACCGAAGTTATGATTATATGCTGTAAAAGTAATAAAAGTATTGACTTAGAATCATATTTGGTATATGATACATAATGATTTAGGAGTCACCAGAAATAAGGAGTTGAGGAATTCAAATGAGATCATATTTACTGATCATCAGTATCATTTTTTTGCATATTGTCATGATATCTGCGAAGGAAAAAAATCTTACTGCGCATTCAGCATATATCGTAAACAATGAATCAAGATCACTTCCTGTCACTCCAACAGATGTAAATATTCATAGGTCTGCTGATGGTATTCAGTTATCCTGGACATTCAATTCCACTGCGGATCGGTACATCATTACCGCTTCAGACATCTATAATAAGGGATTTCAGGACATTTCCGCCACAGGGATGTTTCATTCCGAGGGAAATCAAATGATCTGGACTACACAAAATACTCAGGATTATAAGTATTTTCGTGTTGTTGCTTCATCCAATACGATGATCCATATCGATGGGGGAACATTCAATAATGGTTCGTCCGATGTGACGGTCAGTAGTTTTTATATCGATAAATACGAGATCACTCAGTCAGGTTTCCAATCTGTGATGGGTAAGAATCCTTCCAACTTTCCGGAAGTGGTGAATGCACCTGTTGAATTCGTATCATGGTTCGATGCGATTGTATATTGCAATCTAAGAAGCATGAATGAAGGCTTCACCCCATGCTACAGTTATTCTACCTACGGGACGGATCCTTCTACATGGCCTGCAGGTTGGAATAGCGATGCAAATCACACCAGTGTCAATTGCAACTGGACAGCAAACGGTTATCGCCTTCCCACTGAAATGGAATGGCTATTTGCTGCCCGAGGTGGGAATTATACACATAATTATACATATAGCGGTTCAAACGATATGAGTACTGTCGGATGGTGGTCAGCTAACAGCGGGGGGACAACTCATGAAGTGGGAACCAGGCAACCCAATGAACTGGGAATCTATGAC
>DAONDQ010000044.1:0-21683 GCA_035402645.1 Candidatus Cloacimonadota bacterium
TGCGCTACAAAAATGGTGGGAGATACTGGATTCGAACCAGTGACCTCTACGATGTCAACGTAGCGCTCTAACCAACTGAGCTAATCACCCAACTCATGCAAACTCAAAGAAATCAGGTGTAGTGTCAAGTATTTTGTCTTTCGGTGAAATTCGTTGACTCCATTTTCTGCTACTCCCCAAATGATTTTTAATTTCGATGGTGAGGTTTTTCTATGCTGAAAGAACGCTTGTTACTTGCTCTGGGTTATTTTACCGGACGGATGAGGGAATATGAAGAAGTGCTTGATCTTGCCGAGCGACATGGTTACCGGATGATTTCCCTTGATCAATATCTCCGAATGGGGAGACCTTCAAAGTGCATTATTCTCCGCCACGATATCGATTATAGTTCTCCCGCAACACTACAAATGCTGAAATTGGAAAAAAAATACAATGCTACGGCAAGCTATTATTTCCGCCATAATACAATGAAGCACGAACTCATGAAGCGGATTGAAGCTGAAGGATGTGAAGTAAGCCTTCATTACGAAACTTTAGCTACTTGGGCAATAGAGCACGATATTCAAACCAGGGAGCAATTGAACCTGATAAATTGGAAACCGATCTGCCTCGATCGATTATCGAAGGAGATCAGAAACATGCGTGCATTAGGATTTCCATGCAGAACCATTGCCAGTCATGGCACACCCCGGAATATCCAACTTAAGACTGCGAATTACTTTTTATTTTATGATGAGGATTACTATGATAAACTCGATATCGACCTGGAGACTTACAATCGTGAATTCATCGCGCAGCTTGATACCTACATCATGGATGGTGATAAGATACTGAATCGCGGCTGGTATTATGGTAAGTCACCACAGGAAGCAATACAGGAGGGGCAGAATCGAATCCTGATCCTTACTCACCCGCACCATTGGCATTACAATTTCCAACGTGCTGTTTATCATGCGTTGAAAGCTCTTTATCGTGGTCCAAAAACGGAAGAAACCCGTTTTGAACTGGATTGATCTTGTATAAATTCGATTCTATAAAGTCTACTTTTCTCCTAAATCAATAATCTCCACTCTTGGATTGATGGTTGGATATTCAGGAGAAGGTCCTTCTGTCAGGACGAACTTAGAGCCCTTCAAATCATATTCCTTGATAATATTTCGGGCAAAGACATTCCAATCATTCGGCAATTCATCGAGATGCACCGGTAGAACTCCATAAGTGAACATCAATTGCTGACTCACTACATTGCTTTTACTGACAGCAATCGTCCAAACAGGCAGTTTGAAACGAGAGATCATTCTTGCAGTATATCCTGTTTGTGTATGAACAATAACTGCTTCCGGCTTGATATGTTCGACAGTCTGTCTCACATTTTGAGAAATGATCTCGGGAAGTGGCTGTAACCTTCCATCATTCGATAGTGAACTAAGTTCGATGGGTTTGAAATCGTAGCGATGCGCTTCCGTCATCTCGGCGATTTGCGCAAGCATCCGTGCGGCTTCCACAGGATACCTCCCCATCGCTGATTCTTCCGAAAGCATGATGCAGTCGGTTCCATCCAGGATCGCATTAGCGACATCGGTGGATTCAGCTCTTGTCGGACGGGCATTGTTTACCATCGATTCAAGCATCTGAGTGGCAACGATCACTGGCTTTGCCAACCTATTTGCCCTGTACATAAGCTCTTTCTGGATTATGGCAATACTCTCGATTCTGGTCTCGACCCCCAAGTCACCTCTGGCAACCATGATCCCATCTGACGCTGCTATGATCTCATCGATATTTTTGAGAGCTCCCGCACGTTCGATCTTTGCAATCAGGAAAGGATCATATCCCATCTCCCGCGCAGCCTCCCGGAGTGCTTCCACATCCTTGGCATTATCAATAAAGGACTGACTTACAGATTCAATTCCGTTTTCAAAGGCAAATCGCAGGCATTCCCTGTCATGTTCCGTGAAGGCGCAGATCCCGAGATCGATTCCCGGAAGATTCAGACCTTTATGTGATCTTAGTTCTCCGCCTGCAATCACTTGGCATTTAACATCATGCTCATGGATTTCTATGACTTTGACCTGGACGATGCCATCATTCAGAAAAATGACATCCCCATATTTTACTGCTTGCGGCAATTCAGGCAAACTGACAAAAACTCTATCCTTCGTGCCAATAATTTCCTCGGTGGTGAGTGTGATATGGTCATCTCTCATCAGTTCTATCGGCTCTTCAACCAGATTTCCGATCCTGATCTTTGGTCCCGGCAGATCAGCAATGATGGAGAGCCTCTTATTTGTTCTTCGGGAAGCCTCCCTGAGGTTCTGAATTGTTTTGGCATGCCATTCGTATTCGCCATGGGATAAATTCAACCTGGCAATATTCATGCCTGCATCAAGCAGTTCCATCATTTTTTCCTGTGTATCTGATGCCGGTCCGATTGTGCATATAATTCGTGTTTTATGACAGGGGAACATACGTTCACCTCCTTTCTCGATACCATTGTGAATGATCTTCAAAATATGATTTATAAGGAAATTAAATTCAGAATTTCAAAACAGTCAACTCAAAATTTCATTAGGAATTCCAAATGGTTACTAATAAGCAATACGCTATTAATACGGTACTATTACGGTACCATTACGGTAAAATACCGTAATGGTACCGTAATAGTACCGTTATAGTATCGTATTTTGCAAAGGGAATAGGAAGGAAGGCGTCGAGGGGAAATTTGAGTAAATCTAATAAATAAAATTGGCAAAGCTATTTCATCAAAACCATCTTGTTGGTCACACTCTTCCCATTTGTTTCCAACCTGCTGAAATAGATACCACTCCCACATGCTTTGCCTTTATTGTCCTTTCCATCCCAAACAACGCTGTGGCTTCCTGATTTCAGCTCTTCATTGACCAGCGTTCTCACAAGCTGTCCGCGAATATTGAAGATCTCGAGTATGACTTCTCCCGGGGTGGGATTGTTGTATTTGATCGTCGTACTCGGATTGAAGGGATTAGGATAATTACTCAAAGTAAAGGACACTTCAGGGTCCTGCAAATGATCATCTGCGCTTGTAGTAATGGTAACAATATTATGTTTTGTTATCCCACCCTGCCCATGATTGATATAACATCCCACACTATAATTACCATTTGCAGTATAAGTGTAAGTAGGCATCAGTTCTTCGCTGTCGATATTCCCATCCATATCGAAATCCCAGTGAATATCATTGATGGGTTGATTGCAGTTGGGTATGAAAGTTACCTGTTCGTTATTTTGAATGAAAGTAAAATCAAATTCAGTACCCTGCCATTCATAGGGACCTAAATCAATGGCTGAACCATATACTCTTGGGTTGCCTGCCAGGTCTGTTAATGGAACTTGCACTCCTTCAGGATAATCCAGACTCCCTGCATCAATGACAGCCGAAGAAGAAACAGGCATATACCGATGAAGTCCACTCCCAACAAAAGTGGGCACAGCTTCTGCTCCCAAGTTGGTATCATCATAAACAACATTGCCATCCTGCAGTATCCAATTAGGATAAAGATAAGACTGGGCAGCATCCTCAATGAATGAATGATGGGCAGTAAGTTGGCATTCAGGGTCAATCATCAGGATATTGTAAGGGCGGTTATTCCAGATGACAGTATTATACAAGTCACAAGTTCCACCATCATCCATGTAGATACTAGCTCCATAAGGTAAACCGCTGTTATTATCCACTAAAATAGAATTGATTAGATTGACATTTACATAATCATCTATGGCTATTCCATTGGGAACTTGTTCATAAAATGCATTATCACTAAAGTTCTGAGCGATTATGGAATTAATAATGTCCACTCTGCAATTATCCGCCCAAGTATAATCCCCTTGACCTGTAGAGATACTAAATCCGCGGCTGCCAGCCTCTTGTTGAGATGAACCGCCATGTTTACCCATGAAGATAGAATTTTCGATTTTTACATTTTGACAGATAACCAATTGCACAGATGAGAAAGAGAGAAAGTCTGGTTCGCTAATACTCGTGATGTTGGATAATTGAACATCCTGACATCTGAAGATAGCAACGTCGACGTGATTATGATTAAATTTTAAATTTGATAATACAACTTTTCCGAAGAAGGGATTACTAATCTCAGGACTAATATAACTTGCTGAATAACAAATTGCATACATGGATGAGTTATTAATTTTAAAATTCTCAAGTTTTAACAGTCCTTTCCCTGCATTGTTGACTATAATCCCCATCTGCTGACCATCGAGAATAGGTAAATTATCAGCATCACCTTTTAGTATTACACCAGGACGGACTCCCAAGCGTAAATCTTCGAAATTGTTGAAAGCGTAAGTACCGGATGCAATATGAATTGTCAGACTGTCTCCTGCAAGCGGGCAGGCAAGCCTTGTGGCTTTGTAGATGGTACGCAGAGGAGATTGAGCTGTCATCCCCGAATTGCTGTCATTTCCCCATGGTGCTACATACAAGTCTGAAGTAACTTTAGGCTCACTCACCTGGTTCACAACGATGTTGTTTATTCCCCAGTAGCAAAGCGGATCAGTAAAATCAGAAGTACCTATATCCAAGTACAGAGTATCCAGGGGAGTCGTATTAACTGTAGGTTCGTAACCGTAATAAATATCACAATGTAATCCTCCCCAATTGCTGTAAATGCTATTTCTCCGAATAGGATCAAAATGTATTGTACCTTGCATATTCTTATAAATTCCTGACCATTGCACTCCATAGTTATGATATATCATACAATTGCTCATCATAATATCTGCCATGTACCCTATCCCAACTACAGCACAATTCATATTATATATACGGTTATTAGTGAAAATGCAGTCTCTCAGATCAGCAACCGTATAATTATCCATTGCAAAAGGAAAATGCCAATAATTGACACAATCCCGGATTGTAAATCCCTGAAAAACGGAACGGCCTGGGCAATTGAAAAATAAAACAGATAGTTCATTTCCTGAAATAATTGTATTTTCAATATCTTCAACATTACCGCTGATAGCATATAAGCTGAGTAACGAAATACTTTTATTCTGAATTTCTACGGATTGATTGTATATTCCCGGATGAACATAAATTGTATCCCCTTCTGAGCAAATATCCACTGCCGATTGAATCGTATGATAATCATACTGGGCTTCAAGGCCGACATGATAGATATCCGCTCGTAAATAGCAACTCATGAATAATGCAAACAGCAGTATCAAATATAAACATTTCGGCATTCAAGCTCCTTAGGGAGGCTGGAAGCATTATTTGCTTCCAGCCTTGAATTCGGTTATTTCAAACGTAGTACTTTGGAAGTCAAGGTTTTATTCCCTGCTTTGATTTTGCAGAAATAGATACCTGCTGCAGTATCTTCGCCAGATTGATCTTTTCCATCCCAAGAGATAGAGTTTATCCCTGTTTTGGACTGTGGATTACTGATAGTTTTTACCAACTGGCCTTTCAGGTTATAGATTGAGATATTAACCTCGTTTGATTTTGATAACGTATATCTGATATTGGCTGTAGAAGTAAATGGGTTAGGATAAATAGAAGAATATAGAATGAAACCAGCATCATTCTGACTGGGATTTACCAGAATAGGCGCTGTATTGCCAATCTTATATACATGTTCCGAGATCTGACTGCAGAACACTTTATTGTTATTAATCTTGACGATATTATTTCCTGCTGATTTACTTTTTGTTAGTATTTCAACATCCAAATCGCTTACGTCATCAGTATATGCTCTTATGTAAAGTGGAAAATCCACAAATTTATCTGCCCCAATTACTTCTCCGTTTTTAATCAAAGCAACTTCATCAATATTAGTTATACCGGACAAACTATCAATGACAACTCCTTGATATTCTGGAGTTTCCTCCGGGATATAAAAGGTTGTAAGAACTTTAACAGATTGTCTTTGTGGTTGATATCCATATGAGAAAGATCTTGGTCCCGATGTGCAATGAACCTTATACATTTCTCCATAATTCATGGTTACATTTTGTCCGCCCTGGATTGCTCCGTACCATTGACCATTTTCTTTGTACATAAACCAATCCTGGGATTGAATGGAATCAATATAGGGCAAAACACCGACTAAAGCAACTAAGGGAACGCTGCTTCCTTTTTGGAAATAACCGATCCAATTGTATCCTGTGCCTGTTGCAGTTAGGCTGACAGGATAATTGGCTGGCGTAAGTGTTCCTCTCATATCAAAATCAAAGCCAGTATTCGTTGTCATTATATAACCCTTATCGCGAAATAAGGTTAACCCAGATAACCCGTTCCAGTAATAATCTCCAGAGAGATCAGATATATAAGAAAAATATGATTGCTGTGTGGTAGTGAAGTTGAAATAATCGCTCGCCAGTTCAGTATTCTGTGTTATGCTTGCCATAACAGGAAAGCAACGCCAATCTATTCCCGAGACAAATGAGGTTTTTTCTTTTGGAGTTGCAGCGAAACCTGTTATGGGAATAACATGATTGTTTACTGCTGCATCGTTTTTATTGTACTTTATAAGGCAATCATTACCCAGTGGAATTAAACCTACAGAGGTATTATTTAAAGTGCTGATCCAAAAACAATCAACAGTCGAACCTGCCATCAAATATTCGGAATAGAAAAGCTTGTGATCATCATCTGTTGCATTTTTATATGCCCAGATTGTATCGCCATCTGAAAGAATAATATTCAAGCTGGTAAAGCTAATTGATGGATAATGGATTAGTGCACTTAGAGCTTGATTCAATCCTGTTTCCATTGATCCAAAACGTTCATACATGCCCATGATAAAGAAGAAAATGAGTTCACTGTCAGAAATTGAATTATTATCAGTCAAAGGCAAGGTTAAATTCGTGTTATGACAATGATAATAAGCGCTATTCAGCCATGAATTAGAGAATCCGTTAGCATTCATGCAGTTTTCTATGGCAACATTCGATGTGATACCTCCATTATGGGCAAGCACATATTTCTTCCCATCTCCACTTCTCGAATTCCAAAGAAATGGGTGAATACCTCCTGTTGGACCGGATGTCCAATATCGGGCATGAGCTAAAAAAAATGTAGTCTGCATCTCATTAGCAGGATCAAGCATGGCCATAGCATCTGCATATACTTGATTATTAGGATCATATATTGCAAGATCTGAATGATCCACATAGAAACCTGAGTAATTACTCAATAGAGCATAACCAAAACCACTAGGATTGCTATTTCCATCATGGGAGTGGTTATAAAGTGTATTCATCAGAGTTACGCCTTTTAGATTCAGTTGTGCATCTGGGGCTGGATTGTAATATTCACTTACTATCCCTGCAAACATGTCACATGCGAATGCATAAGTTACCAATACAAGTAACATAGTGAGTAAAAGTATTTGTTTCATTTTCATCCCTTTGTAAATGGTTGATTAATTACAGATAACATTATTGAATGTTATTTCCGATACCGAAATTGAACTTACCTGTCAGATGAATCCCCTCGCAGCAAGCATACGATTTGTAAGATAGATTGTGGAAAATGCAGAATATTTAAGAATGGATATATGGGAGCTTTTTGAAGATTCAAAAAGCAAAGTTTGATTGAGATATGTTTTCATACTTTTCTTCCGTTGCTTGTATTTCAAGCTTTTTCATTTCCAATTAATCCTTACCCCCCCTCTAAACAAATTTTGGGCACAACTATCCCTATAATATAAGTAAAAGAAATCAGAAAAGTTGTGGACAGCTTATATGTAACTTTATGCAATATATCAAAATATGAATGTTCATTAATTTGAAATGCTTCTTCTATGCTCTGCCATTTTTAACTCCCAATAAATAAAATCAGATACAATATAAAACTGATCAATGATCCAGAAAGTGAGCTGCCGGCACGATATTCGCAGTTAGTGGATTTAATGAAATATATGTTTATATATTCAGCTTAAGATTTCATTGACAATTGAATATTCTTTGCATGTCATTACCATATGAATGAAAGGTGAGGAGGAATAATATGAAGACATGGACTGCACTTATTCTCGGGTTGTGCTTTATCATCGGATTAGGTTCACTTGGTTCCTATTTCTATAAGGCGAGACATTCCGAAAGTACGATACGTGTGGTGGGAATGGCAACAAAAAGCTTCGATTCAGACCTTGTGAAATGGAATATGACAATTTCACGTTCTGTACCAACTGACCAGATCAAACTGGGATATAAGCAGATAGCCGATGATATGACTGCATTGAAGGCATATGCTGTCAGCGGTGGAATCCCTGAAAAGGATATCAGCATCCAGCCTGTGAATTCACAGCCGATGTATGATAATTACGGCAATCAGAAGTCATTCTCGCTTTCTCAGAATGTCTTCATCATTTCCAAGGATATCCCGCTTATCGAGAAACTTGCCTTAACTCCAACCTTCTTCGCAGAAAAGGGAATCGTTCTTCAATCTTCAAACCTTGATTATTTCAATACCAAGCTGGCAGACATCAAGAAGCAGTTACTCGGTGAAGCTACAAAAGATGCGTTGGCAAGAGCCAAGGAAATTGCCTCTGCCGCACATGCAAAAGTAGGTAAGATATCAAATGCCAAAGCAGGTATTTTCCAGATCACGGAACCATATTCGACGGATGTCAGCGATTATGGTATTTATCGAACCAATACAAAGAAAAAGGATATAAAGGTCACACTTTCTGCAGAATTCACACTCAAATAGTATGTTCAGATTGCGTATGTTCATCCTGCTCAGTATGCTGCTGAGCATTGGATCCTTATATTCTCAGGTCATGAATGCATGGCCTCTTCCCGATTATTATCACAATTTGAGCAAGATCCAGGAAGAGATACGGCAGATGGACGCCATGTATCCTGACCTTGTTCATTGGGAAATCCTTGGCACAACCTATACGGACCATCTGCCGCTCTACGCTGTCAAACTGAGTGTCAATGCCGATAAGGACAGATTTGACGTACCGCATATCCTGTTTGTGGGTCAGCATCATGGAGAAGAGATCATCGGCGTCGAGATCGTAATGAACGAGATGCACAAACTCCTCAGCCTGTTTGGCAAAGATCCCGAAGTAACATCCATTCTCGAGAATAACGAAGTCTGGTTTATTCCTACAGTGAACCCGGAAGGTTATAATTTTGTAAGTCGAAGTTTCTTCCCTACACGAAGAAAGAACAACACGGACACAAACATGAATGGGATACTGGATCTGTACCTGGGTGGTGACGGTGTTGACTTGAACAAGAGTTATGATTTTAACTGGGATAATGACGCCGGTACCGATCCTGAGGAATATTACTACAAAGGACCATTCCCAGCTTCTGAGGCGGAAACCATCGCCATGCAGAATCTATTCGAGAGGGAAAGGTTCTCTTATGCCATCCAGTATCACAGTTCCATTACCGGTAATTTTTCCGAAAGAATCTATTTTGCCTGGAACTGGAACGGGAATCGATCACCGGATTACCAGGATATGAGAAACTTCGTCTTCCAGATTTCGAGAAAACTGCCACGTGATTATGTAACCGGATATTATCGCCTTCTCAGCGGAAATACAAGTCCAATAGGATTTGCACGTGATTATGAGTATGCCAATTACAATACGTTTGCCTATGATATAGAATGCGGTGGAATCTACAAGGATGGTATCAGTATCGTGAGACCATTCAAACCAAAGTATGATGAAATCCTTGAAAAACACTTCCAGGCACTGCTCGAGTTGTTCCGGCAATCCGAACTTCATACGTTCAGGGGAAGAATTTTGAACCAAGTGGGTGAACCTGTCGTGAACGCGAGTATCATCTATCCTGACAGGCATTCACCTTACCAAAGAGCGGTTCATACGAATCCGGGTGGTTATTTCTTCCGTTATATCGGGAATTCAGATCTGTCCTTTCGTGTGAATCTAAAATATGATTTTCTGATAAGCAGCACAACCCGTACTGCCGAATATACCATCCCCTTAAAGACTGAACCGGGATTTGCTGACTCCAAACCGGAAGGCGTATTATTCAACAAATTGCCTGCTTCCATAGATCTGCCCGAAATCAGGGAGTTGCAACCTGATACAAGGATATCACTTCAAATCCTTGATGGCATGGATCTGGTCACGAAAAGGAACTCCACAGTCTATTCGGGTTCAGCAGGCAATCAAACCTGGATGGGAATATGGAAGGAGTCTGAAACAAGTTCAAAACGTACTTTGCTTTTCAGTAAACAGCCTGAACTACGACTTCTTGAATTCAGGAACAGTCTCATTCACGATAATCGGATGGTTGATAGGATGTCGCAGGAATATCTTTTCCACACGGACAGAGATACTCTGCTTACCTGGTGCAGGGAAGAATCCGATATCAGTTCATTCTGGGTGAATCCCCACATTGCAGTGGGAGTGAAATTCAATCCGACAAATCGCATGAATATAAAAGGCATCAGGATTCATGGTGATCTGGATGGAACACTATTGAATCTCGCCATTATCGATCTGGCAAGTGGTAAACAAATATGGGAACAGGAAGTCATTGCAAAGGGGAATGAAGGAGTTATTTCAGTCGTGTTGCCCCAGAAAATAAGTTTGCCGAGTTCAACGATGATCAGTGTGGAAAACCTTACGAATCAGGCGTGGAAGATCAAGACTGAAACAAGTATATATCCCTGTTCCCATCTGAATTATGTAAGATATGATGAATGGCAGAAATTGGTTACGAATGATCTTGCCATAGAATTGATTACAGAAAATTAATTACATCCCGTAATTGAATCTTATATTTTTTATTGACGCCTTCCACCTATGGAAAAACCTTTATATATAAATCATTAATGAAGATAGGGGTAACTTATGAAACAGAAGAAGCCCGAGTCCAAGAGAATCCCTGTTACAGCTACCAAGACACCTTTCACCATCCCGACAAGATACCAGCATATCATTTTTATCGGTATCCTTTTCATCCTGTTGAGTGGTCTGTTCTACGGAGTTGCTTTCAAGGGGTACGTTCCTCAGGCAAATGATACCATACAATGGCGTGCACAGGCACAACCACTGATTGAATACAACAAGACACACAAAGACCAGGCATTATGGGATCCGAACATGTTCGGTGGTATGCCCGGTTATTTGGTTTCACTACCAAACAAGTATCCATTTATCGAGAATATCACAAGAGTGATCGATCATGTCATGAACTGGCGTATTTTCATGTTGTTCATGGGTGCTGTTGGATTCTATTTGCTCATGATATTTCTCGGGTTTGAGCCTTTCGTCGCTTTCATTACCACTTTGGGATTTGCTTTTATCAGCCATTGGGCTGGACTTGTGGAAATTGGACATAATACGAAATTCAGAGCGATCATGTATATTCCATGGTTATTCTATTCCATTGCTTATGCAAGGAAAAGACATAACCTGCTCAGTTTTGGCTTGTTATCCATGTTCCTGATTGCACAGCTACGGGAGAATCATCCGCAAATCACTTATTATACATTGTTATTCATGGGTCTGTATTGGGTGTTCTCCTTCTTCATGCCCAATCGCAAAGACCTTTCCAATCCTGCATCTGTACGGGAAGAGACATTGGGGAAGAAGAATATCACCGTCTTCATTATCTTTACGGTGATCCTGCTACTGTCTCTGCTTGTTTCAGCAATGGCGGTTTCCAACCCCCTGATGTCCACCTACGAATATGGTAACTATACGATTCGAGGTGGTTCAACAGGACTGGAAAAGAGTTATGCCCAGGGCTGGTCATTCCACCCATTGGAAATCATCTCCATGGCAATACCGAATTTCTTCGGCGGCGTGGGGGAAACCTATTGGGGATGGATGGATTTCACTCAAATTTATAATTATATGGGTATTATCATCCTGCTTTTTGCCTTCATTGCCGTATTTAAATCGAAAAACAGGATGGTTACATTCCTAACCATTGCCACCATCATTCTAACCTTCATGTCATTCGGTAAGTTTTTTAATGCATTATCCGACCTTCTATTGAAGTACCTTCCGGGCTTTAATAAATTCCGCGTCCCGGCAACCATACTCGTTATGGTTCAAATTACGTTTGCCATTTTGGCTGGATATGGAATACGAACTGTTCTGGAAAGGCAGAAGGCGGAAGATCAGAAATTCCTGAAAGGGATAAGTTTGGCTTTTTACATCACAATAGGCTTGCTTATTATCGTTCAATTGGCTGGAAAATCGATTTTCCATGGATTGAAATTCGCCAGCCCTGCCGAGCTTGAACAATACAAACTATCAGATTTGAAAGACATGCGTGCCCTTCGCTTGGACATGCTGGTGAAAAGCACATCAAACAGCCTGCTGCTCCTTCTTGGCGGACTTGGTTTGATTTGGGCTTACATGAAGAAGCAGTTACCCAAGATGGGATTCCTTGTACTGCTAGCGATTCTCTTTTTTGTCGATATGTACAGGGTGGATTCAGATTTTCTGAAACCCATCAACCTTCAGCCTGCTGCTGATCAGGAAGTTCTTTTTGAAAAGACTCCCACCGATGATTTCCTGCTTCAGGATCATTCGCTCTATCGTATCTTCCCCCTGAATACACAGATCAAGGGACGCTGGGCTTACTACCATCAGACCATTGAAGGTTATCATGGTGCAAAGTTGAAAAGATACCAGGAAGTACTCGATAATTGTCTATATGCACTCCTGAAGGAAGGCAAGATCAACTGGAATGTGATTGATATGCTGAATGTTAAGTACGTTCTTTTCGAGCAAATGCTGCCCTTCCCGAACCTGAAGCCAGTCTATCAGAGTGAGCAGGAGAAACTCTATACCTTCGAGAATATGACTGCCCTGCCACGTGCATGGTTCGTCAAGAATCTGATCGTGGAAAAAGACCCGAAGAAGATCTGGAGTATCTTGAATTCCCCAACCTTTAATCCTGCAACTACCGCTATTGTGGAAGAGAGTGTCAAGGGTACGGAAGACACTGATAAGACGATTGTGAATTTGAAGAAATTCGATCTGCAGGATATGTCATATGACCTTTATACTGACAAACCATCTTTCCTGACAGTCAGTGAAATATATTATCCAGCTGGTTGGAATGCTTACATAGATGGTAAAAAGACACCCATCTATGCAACCGATTACATCCTTCGCGGTGTGGTTGTTCCGGCTGGAAACCACATTCTGGAAATGAAGTTTGAGCCTGAAAGCTATAAGATCAGTTTGAAACTCAGCCTTATCGGCATTCTGATATCACTTCTTGCCGTGATAGCAGGATTCATACTGGTATTTAGAAAGAAATTACAATCCTGATCCCTGTTAAGGGTATCAAGCACAATATGTCATGATAAAACCAAGAGACGCTCGGAATGAGCGTCTCTACATTGATGGGGAAGAAATCCATGCCTGAATCTAGAAAACCAATCCTGTATGTTGTGGCAATGCCGATTGGCAATCCGAAGGATATTACTATGCGTGCTCTGGATGTGCTGAAAGAAGCAGATATCCTAATTTGTGAGGAACGTAAGATCGGTTTTCGGTACCGCTCAGCCTATGGTTTGACACAGGAATGGGAACTTCTCAACGAACATGACCAAATGGAACAGAGCCTGGCAATTCTGCAGAAGATGAAGAATGAGAAGAAGTCAGCAGCTCTTGTCTCAGATGCAGGGACTCCTCTCTTTGCCGATCCCGGTTCCTTTCTTGTTTCATTATGTAGGAATGAAGGCATCCCCGTTGTTCCTGTACCGGGCGCTTCTTCCATCATGGCAGCGCTTATGGCAAGCGGATTGGAACTGAAGCGTTTCATGTACTATGGTTTTTTGCCTGCCAACCGCGAAGAAAGAATCCAGGCATTGAAGAAGGTAAAGATCTATTCCGACTGGGATATTGTATTTCTCGAGACCCCCTATCGATTGAAAGCCTTCCTGCAGGACCTGGGCAAGGTGCTTGGCTTGAACCGTAAGGGTATTCTGGCATATCGTCTTACCTTCCCGGAAGAGCAGATTCTAGAAGGAAGCCTGGAATCCCTGATTCACAAGGCAGAAAGCCTTCCCAAGGGTGAATTCGTTTTTATCCTGAAAAAGTAGGATATTCAATATGAACAAAGACCAGATAGAACTTTTCAATGAAGAAGTAATACCAACAAACATCCCTCTTGCAGAGAAGATGCGTCCTCATTCCTTAGATGAACTAAAAGGGCAATCCAAGCTCACGGCTCCGGGTTCACTCCTGAGGGAGATGATAGAAACAGGGCAATACCGTTCCTTTATTTTATGGGGTCCTCCCGGAAGTGGAAAAACGACTATCGCCAACATCATCAAGGAGCGTACAGACCAGAGGTTTGTTCCTTTCAGCGCCGTCCTTTCCGGTATCAAGGAAGTAAAGGATGTCATGAAGGAAGCAGAATTCAACCTGAAGACCCGCAACGAAAGCACGATTCTCTTCATTGATGAAATCCACCGCTTCAACAAATCACAGCAGGATGCTTTCCTGCATTATGTGGAATCCGGGTCTATCATTCTCATAGGTGCCACCACGGAAAATCCTTCTTTTGAAGTCATTCCCGCATTGCTGTCACGTTGCAGTGTCTTTGTCCTTGATATGCTGACCGACACCGATATCGAGGATATCCTGAACCAGGCAATCAGCAAATTGAATAAGCAGGAGATGTTCACACCCGAACTCGTTTCCTTCCTTGCATCCCAATGCGGAGGAGATGGCAGACGGGCTTTGAATTTCCTCGAAATCGTTTTCAAATACGTTCCAGCAGATCAGAAACCTGATATCGACGCAGTTGCCAAGATACTCAGCAGACGAGCCATGTATTACGATAAGAACAAGGAAGAGCATTTCAATGTGATCTCAGCCCTTCATAAATCCCTGCGGGGAAGCGACCCCCAGGCAGCTCTTTACTGGGCAGCACGAATGCTGGAGGCAGGTGAAGACCCACTCTATGTCGTTAGAAGACTGACCCGCTTTGCTTCGGAAGATGTCGGGCTTGCCGATCCCAATGCCCTTGTACAGGCGATTGCAGTGAAGGAAGCAGTCCATTTCATCGGAATGCCTGAAGCTTCGAATGCAATTGCGCAACTGGTTATTTATCTGGCAACCGCCCCCAAGAGCAATGCGCTCTACACTGCCTATGATGCAGCCGCTGAGGATGCGCGCAAGACAAGCCACATGGGTGTACCGCTTGTGATACGGAATGCCCCCACCAAGCTCATGAAAAATTTGGATTATGGGAAAGGATATAAATACTCACACGATTTCCAGAACAAATACTCTTATCAGCGTTATTTCCCTGATGAGATGAAAGAAAAAGTCTATTATACTCCAGGTGAATTCGGGTTCGAAAAGGAAATCAAAAAGAGAATGGACTGGTGGGAAAAGCTCAAGCATGATCAAAATAACCAATAATCTGCTTTTATTCCCAATATAGATTTGTTATTATATTGCATCGTTCTTACATAACAACACTCAATTTAAGATAAGCGCTCTTTGTATAAGGGATGAAATGTCCCAATGGATCGCTGTACAGTGCCTTATCATCCTGTATTTGACCAGTCTGATACCCTATGTAAAGGAACCAGTCTTTTTTGAATTCATACTGGAAATTACTGAAGAAAGTGAATAGAGAATAATAGCCATCCGCATCGTAGGTGGAAATACCGAACCCATTCCGCAATGACATCCTATTATTGAAATTATAGTGCAACTTGGCATTGCCTATCTGGTAACATTTATCCAAGACCACTATTGAAGAATCAGATGCTATCAGGTTCTTCCTGTCATATCCATAAAAGTAATCAGCAATACTTACAGACCAATTCAGATTTTTGCCAACACTACCATAAAAACCGATAGAAACATTCTCGGCATTTGCAGTCTGATTTAATTCATAAATGACTGATCTTCCCCCACCCAAGTTACCTCCGATACTCAAGAAATCCCACTTATAAAAGTTAAATCCGCAATTCCATTGTCCAACATTATGTTCTATTCCCTCATTGGCTTCCCTTCCTACATAACCGCTGAAATTGCAACTATACTTATTCAGGAATGTGAACCACGCGCTTGCACTTTCGTTTTCATATTTCAAGGGACGGTTTTTCTCCAACTCATCACTGTATGAGCCACCACAATTGAACCCCCAGCTCTTAAGAGTCTTTTCCTTCGTATCGGAATTCCAATTCAAATCAAAATCGTAATTCTCATACCCAGTCTCATAATATCTTCCTGTATCAACACATAGGTCTTTCGCTAAATTGCTGTATTTCCCTGAAAAATTCCAATTGGGTGAGCTGTATTTCAAGTGGGTATTGAACATTGAACCGACAAGATTCTCCTTTACACTGGGATCATCCTCCTGATGCCTGATGCTCAAGATATGAGATGTGCCGCAATATAGATTCTTTAAAAACTCCCAATCCCAATATGCAATGCCCAAATGATTATAATAATCAGTATTTATTCTGCTTGCAGAGGAAAACACGGATTGAAACTTTGGAAGCGTCTTGATCACGGAAGCCAATTGATAGAAATCATCTCGATTCACGATATATCCATCATCTGTGATCTTCTTGTCCTTCGCACATAAGTATCCATAATTCCATGTTTTGCTGTTGCCTGTAAATTTGACTGCCACCTGCGGCTGCGCGATAAACCGTGTATAGAACATATCGTAATCCACACCGAAAGCATCTATATCTTCCGTAAAAAAGAACCTGTTCTCAGAGTAGTAAGGAGGATACTTATCGTTGTAAGTATTCTGAGCATCATCCGGTGGCACATCTGAGAAATCCGGGTTCAATGCAATTTTCAGCTTTGTCCTCGTACTTGGATTGAAACTGATATCCATGCCCACATGATCGGGGTCATAAGTGGATTCCCTTTCAATGAGATCATAACCTTTGGCATAGTAGGGACGGAACTTCCAGTCCGAACTGCGATTGATGTGATGCGACAGGATAATGTCATGTGCATGTGAAAAATACTCTTTGCCTTCTTTTACATTCGCATACGGACTACTGAAATATTCCTCTGATCTTTGTACATTTCTGGATAGAATGATCTTCCATTGATACGGTGGTTTTGAACCAAATCGCATATCATTGAAGGGCAGTTTCGCCACAACAACCCAAAGACTGTCATTGTATTCTGATGTATATGAATATGAACTGTTCCAATTATAATCGACATTAATGTCAGATTTTCTGATACCATCATATAGAGAACCAACAGGATGAAATTCGTAATAATACGCATAATAGGCTTCGGGAATTGTGATAATTTGTAAACGGACATAATCATCCTTTACATAGACATCCCTGGGCGAATATTCCCCTTTATAAAAGGTGCTGTCAATTTGCGCTTCGTATCGGATATAGAAATTATCCTCATCATACCAGCACCAAGCCTTGGTTTTCAAAGTCTCGGGCTTTCTATCATCCGGATCGATGCGAACGAAATCATTGTACATGTTGGCATCCGTCTTGATGGAAACCGAAGAAAAGGGAATTTCGATGGAAATGAGATAATTGCATAGAATAAGCATGATACTGAATATGAGTACACTTTTCATTGCCTCTCCCAATACTCACGTAATTTTTCATCAATAAATCCACATAATCAGGGATGAATCCTACATCTAATCAAATTCACACTCTTCTGGATATGATTCCCTAATACCTGAATAAAACCAACAGGGCAACTAACATTTAAATGAATTAATAGTAAAGAAAATAATCCGTATTCCTGAATATTTCCTGAAGTAACATTAATTCACATAGATAAAAACGGATGTAATTTCCTACCAAAATGTCAATTCCTCAATTTTTGACATTCAAGAGTGATACCTGGCTCATTTGTGGGCTATACCTGCCTCATTCCTGCACCGAGAGGTAGGATTGAGGCAGGTATGGGGCAGGGAAGGGGCGGGTATGTCTCGGGGAGTTTTGAACCGAAATTACATGTATACATATATCTTATTGACAATTACGCATACTTGCTTTTTCTCATTTCCTACTCATTTTGTATGAGGAAACGAGGTTTTTAAAATGATAATTGAACGAGTGAATCACCCGAATGATATCCATTCCCTGACAATCGATGAGATGATCGTCCTTGCCAAGGAATTGCGAAAAATGATGATAGAAGTGACCTCTATGAATGGCGGGCATCTAGCACCAAGTCTTGGAGCAACGGATTTCACCCTGGCTTTGCTGAAAGTCTTTAATCTTGAAGAAGACAGTATTGTCTGGGATGTCGGTCACCAAGCCTATGCATTTAAAATACTGACTGGCAGAAGAGAACGGTTTCATACTCTCAGGCAAATGGGTGGAGTGAGCGGTTTCATCAATCGTTCAGAAAGCCCGTTCGATGCATTTGGTGTTGGACACAGCAGCACTTCTATATCTGCCGCTGTCGGTATTGCAGTAGGTAAGGAAAAGAACGGGGAGAAGGGGCATACAGTTGCGGTGATTGGGGATGGAGCACTAACCGGTGGGATGGCATTCGAAGCAATCAACCATGCAGGGCATTTACAGCAGTCAAAACTCATCGTAGTACTGAATGACAATGAGATGTCCATCTCCAAAAATGTCGGAGCTTTACAAAGTTACCTCGCATCCGTGCTCGTAAGCCGTCATTACAACACCTTGAAGAAACAGGTATGGGATGCTTTACACAGTCTTCCGCATGGTCTGCGAAAACGTTTCATATACGGCGCTCAAAAACTCGAGGAAAGCCTGATCAATATTCTGGTTCCCAATATCGTATTCGAGGATTTTGGCTTTAAGTATGTCGGTCCCATTGACGGTCATGATATCCCCCGTCTTATTCGTATTTTTGACAAGGCGAAGAATAACATGGTCGGACCAATTCTCATCCACATCGTAACAAGAAAAGGACGAGGATATGTGCATGCTGAATGCAATTCTGCTAAATTTCATGGGATCAGTCCTTTTGATCCGCTCACTGGTGAATTGAAAAAGCCATCGGGCATTACCTATTCATCGATTTTAGGTTCAACTCTTTGCAAACTTGCTGTTGATAATCCCAAGATCATAGCAGTTACGGCTGCCATGTCGGAAGGGACAGGATTGATTCCCTTTGAAAAGAGATTTCCGGAACGGTTTTTTGATGTTGGCATCGCGGAGCAGCATGCTGTCACTTTTTCAGCAGGTCTTGCGACACAAGGTTTGAAACCGTTTATAGCTATTTATTCGACATTCGGACAGAGAGCTCTGGATCAGATCATACATGACGTAGCGCTCCAAAATCTACCTGTGGTCTTGTGCCTGGATCGGGCGGGACTTGTTGGGGAGGATGGTGCAACGCATCATGGGGCTTTCGATATATCCTACATACATTACATACCGAATATACTGATGATGGCTCCATCCGATGATAAGGAATTTGCAGCCATGCTGGAATTTGCTTCAGAATATAAGGATGGTCCAATTGTGATCAGATATCCGAGAGGGCAAGCTCCCAAACGGGATAGGGAGATGGTCCCCATAGAAAAAGGAAAAGCAGAAGTTGTGCAGAAAGGGATGAAAATCGCATTTCTGGCAATTGGAGAAGGACTCAGCCTGGCAAGATCAACGGCGGAGTACATCAAATCACTGCATCCTGATTTTGATCCTTCAATTGTAAACATGAGATTCGTCAAACCAATGGATACTGAATGCCTCGAAAAACTTGCCGATGAAGTATCGGTCATTGTGACTTTTGAGTCTAATGCTCTCATAGGGGGTTTTGGAGAAGGGGTGAAAACATTCTATATGAATTCACAAATGAAAGTCTTATCATTCGGATATCCTGACAAATTTGTTCCGCACGGCAAGAATGACGAATTGATGAATTTACTGCATCTGACACCTGAAGGAATCTATCAGGTGCTGTTGAATGAAAAGATACTTGAAAAGAAACGAACTGGTGGAAAAGAGGAGAAATCATGAATATAACAAATTCGCAGCGTTCCTTTCTCAGGAAAAGGGCCAATGCGCTGAAACCATATGTCATGATAGGAAAGAATGGTGTGACATCGACACTGATACAGGCAATTGACAAGACATTGGAAATCCATGAACTGGTGAAGATACGCTTCCAGGATTTCCAGGATGAAAAGCAGAATATTACAGATGATATCTGTTCGCAGACTGCTGCCATGCAAGTGGATATGATCGGCAATGTTGTATTGTTGTACAGGCAAAATCCCGATCCCGCAAAACGCTCTATCGTACTTCCCGTATAGAAAAATATAGAAATGCTCAACGATACCATTGTTGCACTTGCCACTCCCAGTGGTACAAGCAGTATCTTTGTTCTGCGCATGAGCGGACCAAGGGTATTTTCCATACTGTCACTCGTATGCAAATCGAAAATCAATTGGGATGAAGTTGCCGGTCATACAGTACATTATGCTCATTTTCTCGATAATGCTGATACATTGGATGAAGTATTGATTTCAATATTCAAGGCTCCGCACAGTTATACGGGAGAAGATGTTGCAGAGATTTCCGGTCATGGCTCCACCTATATTGCAAGTCGTATGCTGGAAGTCCTATTAAATCATGCAAGATTGGCAAAACCTGGTGAATTCACCCTAAGGGCATTTCTCAATCAGCGCATGGACCTTACAGAAGCCGAAGCAGTCAATGACCTGATACGCTCCCAGACAAAAATGGCGCATAAAAGTGCCATGAACCAGCTGGAAGGCAGTTTATATCAAAAATTGGAAGTCCTTTTAAAAGAACTGACATTTTATCGTAAACAACTTGAACTTGAAATTGATTTCCTTGATCAGGAGCAACCTGAGGTGGATATTGTAAAGCTGAAAACGAATCTGCAGGGATTCAGGAACCAGTTGGAAGAATTGATCAGCACCGGCAGACAGGGAAAGATCATTCGGGAAGGCTTGAAAGTGGTCCTTACGGGGGAACCGAATGTCGGGAAGTCTTCCATTTTCAATGCATTTTTGAAATCAGAGAGAGCCATCGTCACCCCAATCCCGGGAACCACGCGCGATTTCCTTGAAGAAGCAGTTTCCATGGATGGTTATTTAGTCAGGTTTTTTGATACAGCAGGATTGAGGGTAACTACTGATCACGTGGAGAAGATCGGTATTGAGAAAACTTACAAGATCATGCAGGATGCAGATATTGTCTTATATATCACGGATACCATCATTTCGAGAAAGGAGCCGCCGGCAAAATTCCATACTTTATTAAGTTTGGCTCAGGTGATACCGGTATTTAACAAGTCTGACCTGTTCTCTCCTGAAGAAGTCAGGAAAATGGAAGAGGAAGGCTTTATCCCATGTTCCACAATAACGGATCAGGGGATGTTCGATTTGAAGGAAGCACTTCTATCTGAGATCAGGATCGCAGATAATGGGATCACGTCAGGCCTGCTGACCAATACCAGGCACATCGATGCTACGGGAAAAGCACTGCGTGGTATCGACCAGGCAATTATCTCACTGGAAGATGAAATGGGATTTGAATTTACAGCCTTTGATCTGAAGGAAGCAAGCCATGCCCTGGAAGAAATTGTTGGTATCATCAGCACAGATGACATGTTGAATCAGATATTCAGTGAGTTTTGCATCGGGAAATAACCTTTCTTGACATAAAAGCCCTCACTTTTTCCTTTTTTCATGGAGGAGGAATGGATATAACGCATAATCTGCAGGTTGTCAGA
>DAONDQ010000045.1:0-15476 GCA_035402645.1 Candidatus Cloacimonadota bacterium
TTCCCTGTTCCCTGTTCCCTGTTCCCTGTTCCCTGTTCCCTGTTCCCTGTTCCCTATTCCCTGTTCCCTGTTCCCTGTTCCCTGTTCCCTATTCCCTATTCCCTGTTCCCTGTTCCCTGTTCCCTGTTCCCTATTCCCTTGTCCCTTCCTCTCGCCAACGATGCAAAAACCCCCAATACACATAATATACCGAAAACTATAAAAGAAATCCTCACACTCTGTATCAGTTGAGGCAGGTTCTCCGTCGATACCTTGACTCTCCCGATAATGAGCGTCATCACCAGCATGGAAATGCCCATACTGATCATCTGCCCTACAGTCCTCATTGTACTCAGGACAGAGGAACCCACCCCCAGGAATTTTGAGGTGAGAGCTCCCATTGCTGCATTGGTATTGGGAGATGAAAACAAACTCAATCCGCTGCCGAATAAAACCAGCAGGCAAATGACAAGAGTCACATTTGTCCCAGCTGAAATGAATATGGCGAAGATGAATAATGCAATTGCGACCATTCCCATCCCCACGGATGCAACGATTCCCGGATTGATCCTGTCAGACAATCTTCCCGCAATCGGTGAACCGAGCATCATCATGACGGGTGATGCGAGCAATATCAGTCCTGCCTGCCGTGGTTCCATGCCTTTCACATACTGCAGATAAAGACTCAGCATGAACGGCAGGGCAAATGCGGCACAGTAATTCAGGAGAGCTGCAAGATTGGACATGGCGAACACCCTGTTCTTCACCAACAAATCGATATCAAACACCGGATGTTTCTGTTTATCTTCGAATATACAGAATAAAACCAGCAGGAAGAGCCCTGATGCGATCATGATATATCCTGTTAATTCAGGTAAAACCGTGGTTCCATAGAGCACGAGAATGAGAGATATCCCATATAGGACTGATCCGTGGAGGTCGAATTTCTCACCATGGGCTTCCCTCCATTCTCCCTTTAGGATGAATGAAGTCATGGCAATCACGATCAATCCAAGGGATGAAGTCAGATAGAACAGGCTGCGCCATCCCCATAGTTGCGTCATGAACCCACCTAATACCGGTCCCATGGAACTACCGAGATAAATCGCAGCGACGTTCCAGCCAAGTGCCTTCCCCCGTTCCTGTGGTGGGAATACTGTCGTGAGAATGGCAGTAGTTGTACCAAACACCATGGCCCCCATCATGCCCTGGAAGATACGGGCTACAATCAGAAATGTACCCGAATGAGCCAAACTGCAAAGGAAGGAAGTGATGGAAAATCCGATGATCCCAATTACGAATACTCTCCTTCTTCCATGAATATCAGCTAATCTGCCGAATGGGAGTAGGAAGACGGTTGTGGATAATAGAAAGGAAGATGCCACCCAACCCAGGGCAACGACATTCATCCCGAATTCATTTCCAATCTGGGGAAGGGCAAGATTCAACGCACTACCGATAAATGGATTCATGAATCCGCATAAACCGAACATGATCAATAACAGTTTTTTATTCACATCAACTCCTTGCCGGAATATACTGAAAAGAGGACGGTTATCAGTCAAATAAAATGTAGATGTACATCCCCAACGTTGGACTACAAATACACTTACTCCGTAGCGATGGCTTCAGCCATCGGTGGGACGATTTCAATCGTCCCATATGTTCCTGAAGTCCACATCGCCTAAAGTCTTGATTCTAAATGCCGATGATATGGGCGATATGAACTCCAGAAACGGAGGAATGACCAAAGTTGTCTCAAGAACATTTCCATCCATATCCAATGTCTTACCAATCCATTTTCTGTCCCATTCCAATCCCGAGAGATTGGAAAGAGATTGGTATGGGATTGGAATCCCATTGGCAAGGGATTGGAATGCTTACGTAAATTCCACGGCTGCTGCTATCCTATCCTATCACTTCCGTCACTAATATTCAATCCTTTTGAAATGTCTGTGTAAATACAAGACTGAATCTCTTTTTTCCGATTTTGGTCTTCCCAATGGAGAATTGGCATAAATTTCATTGACATGGTATAGCACGGAAAGAAATTACATTTCGTGAATTTATAGGAGGATATTATGTCAAACCAACCACAACCCCCTCAACAGCAGTTGAATATCAAGATCGATGAAAAGGTTGGCGAAGGTGTTTATGCAAATCTTTTCGTGATCACGCATTCACCATCCGAGTTCATTCTTGATTTTGGTCGAATTGTACCGGGAATCCCGGATGCAAAGATATACAGCCGTGTCATGACCACACCAACGCATGCAAAACAATTGATGATGCTTCTTCAGCAGAATATTGAAGCGTATGAGAAACAGAATGGAGAGATCAAATTTGCAGGTCAGCCGGAAAACAAATCCATCGGATTCAAGAGTGAAGGACAAAATTCTTGACTCATAAAAGCATCAGCAGGAATTTGATTCGATTATTATGAGGATTCATTCCGAAAATAGATAAAGAACATAATAGAGGGAGTAGAAGAGAATGAAAAAGTCAACATTCCGAGGCGTGGCTATTTTAATTTTCGTTTTAGTCACGATAGTCTTCCTGATCCCGAACATCATGCAGCAGGTGTCTCCGGGATCAACCAAATATTTACCCGATTTCTGGGGTAACAAAAAACTGAAATTAGGCTTGGACTTGCGTGGTGGTATGCAGATCCTATTGGATGTCGATACATCCAAACTGCCTGATAAGGAAAAAGACCAAGCTGTCAAATCTGCGATCGAAGTCATTCGTAATCGTATCGATCAGTTTGGTGTACAGGAACCTTCCATTCAACGTATTGGCACAAACCGCATCATGGTTCAATTGCCCGGATTGAAAGAAATCAATCGTGCAAAAGACTTGATTGGTAAGACAGCTTTGCTGGAATTCAAGCTTGTTGCTGAAGGAACCCAGGCGAAGGATGTCGTTAATGCGATGGATGTTTATCTTTCCAAGAACATTGATCGTTATCGTTATTTGAACAAATATAACGATAAGACGAATAATGAAGAAAAGAAGACCGGTAACGCTGCCACCGATATTCTAAAAACAACGAAAACAGCTGCTGACACCAATCGTGTCGTTCTTGATTCGTTGCTGGCTGCAGATTCAGGTCATATTTTCTCCAACCTCGTAGGCAGCGGAAAAGACACCATGACGATTGCTTATGAAGATGCAAATCTTCTGCAGACCTTGGTGCAAGATTCCCTGTTTAAGCAGGCTGTTCCGTCGGGATTCCAGATTGCCATCGGCAAGGAAGATAAGAATGACCCAAGAGCCGATCGTGACGTATATGTCCTCTACTCCAATGCAGAAGTTACAGGTAAATACCTGTCCAATGCACAGACAAAGATCGGGTCGGGTTATGATCCCAAAACTGCAAATAAACCATATATTAGTTTTAAATTCAACCGTGAAGGCGCAAGAAAGTTCGACCGTCTTACCGGTGACAATATCAAGAAACGTCTCGCTATCGTCCTTGACGGTATTGTGTACGTAGCACCTGTCATTCAGGATCGTATTTCTCGTGGAGAAGGTCAGATCACAGGTAACTTCACCATGGAAGAATGCAATGACCTGGTGATCGTACTGAGAGCCGGTAATCTACCTGCTCCTGTCAGCGTGGCAGAAGAACGTACGGTCGGTTCCACGCTGGGTACTGACAGTATCAAATCTGGTGCATTGGCTACCGGTATGGCACTTGTGTTTATCATAGTCTTCATGCTCCTATATTATGGATTATCCGGATTGCTTGCTGACTTCGGATTGATTATCAACATCGGCTTCATTCTAGCAATGATGTCGCTGTTCCAGGCAACCCTCACACTTCCGGGTATTGCGGGTATCATCCTGACATTCGGTATGGCAGTCGATGCCAACGTTCTTATATTTGAACGTATCCGTGAAGAATTGAAAGCCGGGAAGACTGTCAGAAGTGCTGTTGAGGCAGGATTCCATCGTGCGACAGTGACCATCTGGGATTCAAATCTGACGACGTTGATCGCTGCTGCGGTGCTCTATCAATTTGGTACGGGTCCGATACGCGGATTTGCCGTCACATTATCCATCGGTATTCTTGGTTCCATGTTCTGTGCAATCGTCATTGTGAAGGGCATCTTTGATAACTTCGTCACCAAGAACAATCCCGACAAACTGAGCGTGTAGGGGGAATCATGAGATTATTCGAAAATACCAATGTAAAATTCATACAGAACAGATATTGGGCTTATGCTCTTTCCCTGATCGTGATCATTTCCGGTCTTGTCTCCCTTGTTGTAAAGGGTGGACCGAGATGGAGTATCGATTTCACGGGTGGTGTATCGATTGAATTAAATCTTGCACCGATCCAGAGCTATATGCCTCCCATTCATATTGACAACATCCGTAAGGTGTTGAAGGAAAACGGTGTCGAGGATGCGGAAATTCAGAAGATTGGTGATCCCAACGGTTCCGTCTACCTGATCAAGGCATCCAAGCGTGAACCACAACAAACCCAGATCTTGGATATTCTGAAAAAGGCATTCCCGGATTACACACGTAAACCGGAACAGCAACTCATCAGGCTCCAGGAAGAAGTGGGTCCGAAGGTTGGAGATGAACTGAAGGTACAGGCGATCAAGGCAGTGTTGATATCCTTCCTGCTCATGATCATCTACATCTGGTTCAGATTCGAACTGACGTTTGGAATTGCTGCTGTGCTAGCACTCGTGCACGACGTGCTGATCACAGTAGGTTTGTTCTCATTGCTGAACAAGGAAATCAGTGTTACGATCGTTGCTGCATTATTGACGATCGTCGGTTTCTCTATCAATGACACCATCGTGATTTATGATAGAATCCGTGAAGATATGAAGATACACCGTAAGGAACCGATCGATGTTGTCTTCAACAATGCGATCAACCGGACATTAAGCAGAACGATCATTACCTCAGGTACGGTTCTGCTGAGTATCATATCTCTTCTTGTCTTTGGAGGAACCGTGATTCGTGATTTCGGATGGGCAATGCTCATCGGCGTCATATCCGGTACATACTCTTCAGTATTGGTGGCAAGCCCACTTGTAGTTGAATACTATCGTATTCGCGGATTGAAAGACAAGGATGTTAAGTCTTTCAAGAAGAAAAAATAATTACTCCCTAATCATAGAAAACCCCGGTAAACGCCGGGGTTTTTTTTATTCTACATTGACAAAATAAACCCAACTCCCTGTAATGATGTATAGAGGTAACATGTATCATACATCCGATTTCAAACCCAAGAAGGCTTTCGGTCAGCATTTCCTGACAGATGGTAATATTGTCCGTAAAATTGTTCAGGAATCAGGTGTGAAAGCCAATGAAAAGGTATGGGAAGTTGGAGGTGGTCAAGGCATACTGACAGATTCATTGCTGGAAACAGGCTGTGATGTAACGGTTTTTGAAATTGACTACACGCTGCAGGATTACCTTGAAAGTAAATATCAGGAACGTATCAGGTTAATCAAAAGAGATGTGCTGAAAGTCGATTGGAATACTCTTTTCCCTGATGAAAACATCGCCATGGTCGCCAATATACCGTATCAGATCACATCTCCCCTGCTGTTTCGCATTGCAGAGCATCATGCACATTTCAGCAAAATCGTGGTAATGATCCAGAAGGAAGTTGCCCTGCGTATGCTTGCCAAACCTTCAACGAAGGATTATGGAATTCTCACGTTAAAGATGCAATATTATTTTGATATCAGCCTTTTATTTCATGTACCTCCCACTGTTTTCACCCCACCCCCGCAGGTAGATTCGACCGTAATCAAACTGACACCTCGAAAGGATAAGCCGACCATTTCACATATTGAAAATTACTGGAAACTCATTGAAACAGCATTTCAGCAAAGGAGAAAAATGCTACGCAATAATGTACGGCATATTCTGACTGATGAACAATATGAAAAACTGCTTCAAACAACCCCAATTGATTTGACACGACGTGGTGAAACACTCAATGAGCAGGAATTTATTGCTCTGCATAGCTGCATTGAGCTTCTTTAGCTCACTGCATTGCTATAACGGCTTCGAAACCTACTATCACGAGTATAATGCCAGCAGAACGCTTGAGCAGCGTTTCTTCTATGACTATTATCCTGCAGAGCAATGGCTTTTCTCACATCGGGGAAGTGTAGAATTCGGCAAGAATGATAAGTTTCAGCAATTGGATAAAATATACAATCTTGTATGGTCTGTCAGCAGGGACAGCAAGCGTCTCGACCAGGAATTGCATTTCGGTTATGATTATTTCTATAATCGCAGCGAACCTCTCGCATCTCAGGGTGTCACAAGAATTCATAAGAGAACCGCAGGATATGACTTACTTTGGAAAGTGACAGACAGCCTGACGATCGATAATGATGTGACCTACCATTATGAGAGTGAAGATGACCGATTTGTTCCGAATCATATCCTACTCAATAGAGGATTGCAGGATTCACATGAACTGAATTATAATGCAAGGCTTGGGATCCATGATATTGCCGTGCATGGAAATTTTGAGCAAACTGCACTTGAATATCAATGGCGTAAAAGATATGGAGCTGACTGCACTTGGCAATTCAATACCGACAACCAGAATTATTCATCCGATTTTTCATATTATGATAATGATGATCGTATCTATACACTGATAGCACACACGGATTCCGTATCTCAATATAAACATACGGATACACAGATTCGCCGTAATCTTCAAGCAGGCTTCAACTACGATAGGATTCTTGCCCATGATGTATCTCTTCATGTGATGAACCAGTTCTCATATTTAAAGAACCATCTGAATGAAGCAGTGAACAAGAACAACACGGATACAGGTAACTTTGCTTCATTGACATTGAGAATGCCATTCTGGACTACTTTCAGAGGTTTTGCAACTGCAGAAAGCCAGTACCAGGATAAGGAATTCAAAGTTTCGAGCAACTCAAGAACAATTGAGAACAGGAGAGTTCAATACGGAGTGAGTTACAATTTCAGAGATGCAGATTCAATCTATGTCACGCATGATTTGCAATTGAATACAACGAAATACGAAACTTCGAATGGACTGGACAACGATGCAGTTACTGACTCATGGCTGTTTGGCATTGAATCAAATTTCAAGAAAAGAATATTGTGGCGAACCGCCTTTTCCCAAACGAAGTGGAAGGAGATATACATCGACAGTGCCTTATCTGCCAACAACAGTATCAGAACCAGTTATCTGCTTCAACCGGGGATGGATTTCGTGATCGGGGACTGTATTCTTTTACAGCAGATGTATCAATTGAGGGCTGATTATGATGATTTTGTTTATAGTTACATCATCAATCCTACATCAGGTGAGCAGATCATCAAGGATCGATTTTACAGACAGATCATCGCCAATTATCGAGTAGAATATAATGATTACCCCGTTGTCAGGAGATATTCATATAAAGATTGGGAAAATCTGCCTTCCCGCTTCATCAACATGAACTATTTCTCCATTTCCACAGGATTCAGGTTCGAGCATAATGAAACGGGTGATAAGAATGATAGTGATGAAGCATACAGCATTTCAGCGCAGAATAATATCAGGTCATTTGATATCGCGGTTCAGAAATTCTACAAACAAACTGAATTCAAGTTCCAGCCGAAATACAATTTCGGAGATGTTCATGAAATGGATGTTTTATTCAATATCAATTACTATTTCCGTAATGATTCCTTTGTGAAATTCAGTATCAATCCAACCGGTCAACAGTGGAAAAGCCTGATCTGGAGAGCGACAATAGAATTAAACTACGAGTATTGACCGGATTCAGTGCTATTTCTTTTCCCAAGGTTTCAAGAGATAGTGATGGATGACCCTCTTTCGTAAATTCTCCAAATCCCCAGGTATCCTATCCTGATAATCCTCGAGAACACAATATTCATGAAATGGCAGATTCACCAGTTTGGATGCTTCATCGATAATGCTGATTCCTTCCCTGACGATGTTCTCATCAGTAAACTCCATCAGATTCGTATTGGAAACGAGTTCTGTCACTTTCAATCGGGAAGTGAATTCAAGGTTTTTCATCATCACCACGATCTCATTTGCCGAAGAGGTGAATGGTCTGCGTGTATTGATGATCAACCGCATTTCATAGCCTCTTTCTTCGATTTCAGCCACAAAACGACCTAATGCCCGGCAACCTGCAGGGTCACCACCAACATCCAGGATCACAGTCTTCTCGAGATTCTGGATGGCACCCTTGATACGTGGAGATATCATGGGTACATCGGCATGACCAAAAGCCTTATCGGGACTGATGACTTCGATCCCAATCGCTTCAAATTGTTCCCTGACATCGCGACTGCGGAAATAAGGATTCACAATATCGAGATCGACAAGAACGACGTTCTTCTCTATCTGATTCATTTCATAGGCAAGATTGATCGCATATTCGCTTTTCCCACTGCCAAAGGCACCAATAATGATATATAATTGACCTTTCGTATGATTCTGCAATTCAAACCTCTAATTTCTTCATGAGTAAATTCTGTATTTGCTGAAAATTATCAAAGAAATAATCGGATTCTTCTCTGATCTTATCCTCTTCCTTTCGGGAAAACTCATCACTGATGGCAACAACACTCATGCCTGCCGCTTTTCCTGCCTGTACTCCCTGCAATGAATCCTCGATCACCAAACATAATTCCGGTTTCACCTGCAGAAGTTGAGCAGTTTTCAGGTATATGTCGGGAAAAGGTTTTCCACATTCAACATCAGCTCCGGTTACGATATACTGGAAATATGGCATGAGTCCATGTCTATTCAGGACACTCTCGGTCAGAAAAACGGAATTACTCGTACCAATCGCCATTGGGATTGAGTTTTTCGCCAGGAATGCAAGCAATTCCCTCACCCCGTCCTTGATAGGAATATGATGGACATAGAATTCCACCACCTGTTCAGTCCATTCCTTCATGATCTCATCAATGGATTCAGACAACTGAAAGCGATCCTTGAAATGCTGAGCCAAGCCTTGGAAGTTATTTCCGGCGCTGACATCATCGAACAGATCTGGAGGAACTGCGATATTGCGCCGTCCTAAAAAGACACGGTCAACATCTTCCCAGATTCCCATGGAATCGATGAGAGTGCCATCCAAATCAAAAATCACAGCCTGAATCTTCATACTTACCTCATCGTCAAATTGATTTATCGTCATTGTTCGTCAATGAATTCCCTCTGGATACGAGCAATGCCTCCATTGTGATGCTCATTCATCGTATTTCTTGACAGAAAATACTTTAGTTGATTGATGTATATAAAATATTAGGAAGCGAATTTGTTATAATCTATGAATAAAACACATTTATTTTTTCTTGTTCTGGTAGCATTGCTTCTGACGGGCTTATCGTATATCTATAAGCCGCTGGTTCGGCATTTGCCTGCTTATGACCTGAAGGAAGGGCAACTGGCGGAATATGATATCATTGCCCCCTATACTTTCAATATTCTGAAAACACCTGACCAGATATCGGAAGAGGAAAAAGAAGCCACATCCCATATACGACCCGTTTACATGATTTCAGATGACATACAATTCAATACCCTAAAGCGATTGAACACATTCTTCGAGATCATCTCACAGGGTAAAAGCGCTGCTGATAGCGCAACGATCAATGCTAATCTCAAACAAAATGATCTTTCAGTTTCTCATAAAACGCTCGCAGATATCATTGGGAAACCCCAGAGTCAGTTGCTATACACAATCCTGACCTCTAAAGTATCCGAACTGATGCAGACGGGTGTCTATGATAATATACCCTACGACAGCATATCCGTAGGCGATGGAACAAGCTTGATCCAGATACCCATCAGGCAACTCATGAGCGTGAAACAGGCGAGGAAGATGATCTCCCAACTCACAGTCTCCAATATCCACAACTCGACATTAGTTGAAATGGGAGACTTGTTCATCAACCCGAATGTTGTGGTCGATCATGAAAAAACAGAGCAATTATATGACCAGGCTAAGTCCCAGATACAGAAGATAAGTGGAACCGTCCTGAAGAATGAAGAGATTATTCGAAAGAACCAGAGAGTTACTGCTGAAGTGATCCAAAAGATACAATCCATGTTGTCGGATCAAACGAATAGCGATAATGTCAATCATGTAAAACTTATCATATCCGTTATTGGAAGTTTCCTGATCAACCTTTTGGTGATGCTTGGATTCTACCTGATCATGATCCTCTATCTTCCGAAGCATGATTTTACGAAGAGGGAAATGCTGCTGATTTGGTGCGGATTGATATTAAATGCGGGCATGACGCTTGTATTTACCAAGATTCTTTCAATCCATTTCCTGATATTACCGTATTCATTATCCATCCTTCTCATTTGCATCATTTTCAACACGAATCTTGGGCTTCTTTATAATTTCATCAATTTCGTTGTCGTCGCTCAATATCTGAATTGGCAGATATTCGATCCTCTGATCATGACCATTGCCACTATGGGTGCAGTTCTATCCCTGAAACGCATCGGTGACAAGCAGGATTACCTGGATGTTGGATTATATCTTCTTTTCTCCATGATACTGGTTAATTTTGCCTTTTCTCTCTATCGAACCGATCCCTTCATGGTCGTCCTGAAACATTTTGTTTATACGCTCATTTCAGTGACCCTAACCATCATCGGCTTGATACTTCTGGTTCCGTGGGTGGAAAGAAAACTGAATATTGCCTCCAAGCAGATATTACTGGAACTGCTTGATTTCAATCACCCAATCCTGAAGAAATTAGCCTCGAATGCAATGGGTACCTACCATCATTCCCTGATTGTCGGAAACCTGTCTGAAAGTGCTGCTGAAGCAATTGGTGCCAATCCTCTGCTTGCCAGGGTCGGTAGTTATTATCATGACATCGGCAAGATTTCTAATCCCATGATATTCACTGAAAACAACCGTGATTCAGATGATTTTCACGACCATCTTCCGCCTCTCGAAAGTGCCACCAAGATCAGGGCACATGTGAATGAAGGGGTTGCTCTTGCGCGGAAGAACAAGATACCACAGGTCGTGATCGATATCATTCAGCAGCATCATGGAACAAGTGTGATCAGATACTTCCTGAATAAGGCTGAAAAAGAAGGATTGAATATCGATTTATCAAAATTCCAGTATGCGGGGCCAAAGCCCACCAGCAAAGAAGCTGCCCTTGTGATGATCGCTGATATCGTGGAATCGACATCGAAGTCCATGACAGAACCTTCCCGTGATGCGATAAGAAAGATGATCGATGATACAATCCTCCGTTTGATCCGTGATGGTCAATTGGATGATGCTCCCATTACCATACAGGAACTTGAACTTGTGAAAAAGAAAATGCTTCCGATTCTGGAGAGTATTTATCGGAAACGACTTGAATATCCTGAAGACAAGAACGAAACGAACCGTTGATGAAAGTACTAGAAATTGTAAAGCACCATCCTGGAATAATACCCAGGAAGATGTTTGAACATATCATTGCCAAAGCCATGGAAATTGGTGATATCAAACCTGATTCAAGCATTCAGATGTTGATCACAAATGACAGGGAAATGCAGGTATTAAACCGTAAATATCGCGGTTCAAATGCGATCACCGATATTCTGACGTTCAATGCAGATGAACCTGATCCCACATTCCTGGGTGATATTGTTATTGACATTGAGCAGGCTGATAGACAAAAAGGTAGTGAATCACTTGCACATGAACTCACTGTATTACTGATACATGGTTTATTGCATCTGATTGGCTACGATCACATTCGCACAGAAGACCGGCAACGAATGATGATGAAGGAAGATGAATACCGGTCGTTTATAAAGGAGTTATAATCCTCGTGGATATAGGTACGCTAGTCGTAATTTTTATCATCCTAACCATATGCAGCGCTTTCTTTTCTGCCTCAGAGACAGCATTCTTTTCCCTGAATAAGATCCAAATCTCCATGCTCAATAATTCTGAAAGGAAAAGAGATGCAAGAATCCTGAAGATATTGAAACGACCAAGAAGACTGCTGATCACTGTTTTGCTTGGTAATACCCTCGTGAATGTCGGGGCATCCACCTCAGCAGCCATGATCGCTATCAGAATTGCAGAACATGGACATTACAGTGTACCCCTATGTGTAACCATCCAAATCATCGTCACGACACTGTTACTCCTCATGTTTGGTGAAGTCACTCCCAAAATGCTCTCCTATTCAAAACCGATTACATTCTCGGGTTTTGCCTCGCTGCTCATCCTTGGTTTAGAGACAATATTGTATCCGATTCTAATCATTCTTGAATGGATCAGTCACCTTATATCCAAGAAAGATACCATTGAAAGCCAGATGGAAAATAACTTCACATCAGAGGATTTCAAGAATCTCATCACTTCGAAGTCATCCAACCACCCTCTCGACGAAAATGAAAAGAAGATCATCGCCAGCATATTCAGGCTTTCAACGACTGAATTGCGGGAGATCATTGTTCCGAGGGTCGACATCGTGGCAGTGGAAGAAAACAGCACAATGGATGATTTGCGGAATATTCTCATGGAATCAGGCTATTCCCGGATTCCGGTTTATCGTGAACATATTGATGATATCGTGGGCATGATCTATGCAAAGGACTTGATCCTATCTCCCGAAAAGCACAGTGTCAAACAACTCATGCGCCAAGCGTATTATGTTACTGAAAATATGAAAGTACAGGTTCTGCTGAACCAATTCAAAAGCAGGAAATTACAGATTGCAATAGTTGTGGATGAATATGGCGGGACTTCCGGACTCATCACTCTTGAAGATATTATGGAAGAACTGGTCGGTGAGATCCAGGATGAATTTGACGAAGACGAACCGCCCATGCTGCATAAATTGAATGACAAGGACTATATTGTGAATGGCATGTACGGTATCGGAGATTTGAATCATGAATTCGGACTGGGTATCGACACTGCACTTTATGACAATATTGCAGATTATCTCCTGGCACAATTCAACCGGATCCCCAAGCGCGGTGAATCCATAACCATTGAGGATAAGGTCAATTTTATCATCACAAATATGAAAGGACAGCGTATCCATTATGTAAAGATGCGCCTGCTGACACAGAATGAAGAATCATGATACACGTTATTTTATTTTGCTGTTTCTCATTTGCTTATGGTTCATACAGGGAAACTTATTCGCCGAATCATACAAATACAAGATCAGTTGCCTTGGTGTTCGAGTAGTTGATATTGATATTATAAATCAATTCAGCAATGCAACAGGGATATTGACTGTAAATGCCAATTCCAGGTTCATTACTTCGATTTTCCCATTTGTTCATAATACATATGTCACCAAATATGAAGACGGATATTTGCCTATAAGATATGAAAAACATGTCGATCAAAAAAAGTATTTAGAAGAAAGAACCAGCACATACAATCGAAACAACAAGACGGCGGTTCTTTTCGATGCGAGGGAGAATACCTCAAAAAAATACACGATCATGCCTGAAAGCAGGGACTTCTTCTCTGCCCTTTTGTATCTTTCCAATCATGTACAGGATAAGGGAGATCTCTGGCTCGATGCAAATCGCCTTATTTGGAAGGCTTCCTATGTATCTGTGGGTAGGGAAATTCTGAAAACACCTCTTGGAAAGACGCCTGCGATTAAATTGAAAATGACTTTTCGGAAAATATCTCCCGAGCCCAAGGAAAATACCGATATGCTGACCAATCAATTGGTTAATGAAGATAATACTTTGTATCTTTGGATATCGGATGATGGGAGGAACCTTCCTCTCAAGGCAAAATACGAAAGAAAACCATTTCCAGTATATTGGGAAATAGTATCTTATCATTCTTGAGGAATTCATGAAAAACCCACGTAAATTCTATAAAACCATGTTCTGTGTCTGGGGAATCCTGATCCTGGCCGTTTCATCCCTTCCCCATTTGCAAATCCCGATTCCTTCACGCTTCACTCCTGATAAAGTTGCACACTTTCTGGAGTACTTCATCTTTTCGATCCTTTTTTACCTGTATTTGTTCCACAGCAGCAAATCGGAACGTAGAATATTTCTATTGACATTACTTCTCATCATCTTTGCTTATTTGGATGAATTGCATCAGAAACTGATTCCTGGAAGACAGTATTCACTTCTCGATTTCTCGGCTGATTTTCTTGGAATTATGAGCGGATGGTCTATATTGTATATAATGAAAAGAAAACGGGAGACAGAATGAAAGGGGATATTACCGGTCGCTTTTCAATCAAGACCCATGATGCATGGAAATGGCGTCAGATTGAAAGCGTTATTCATGAAACCATGTCACTTTTCAATTTCCATGAGGTCAGACCATCCATTTTGTCCAATTATCATCTGTTAGCCCGCGTAATCAATCACTTTCATCATGAAGATCATGCTGAAATGGCGGTTGCAGGTTACCTTCGCCTCGATAAGCCTGACGAAGATCATTGCCTGCGTCCCGAAGGTACGATTGCCATCCTGAACAGCAATATTGCAGAGAAAGCATTGCATGAGATCCAAAAGGTATATTATCTGGGTCCGATGTTCAGAAAGAATGGCAACCAGGGAATCGATGAATTCAACCAGCTTGGTATCGAGATCCTCGGCAGTTCCACCATGATATCTGATGACGAGGCAATTCGCCTAAGTCTGCAATTATGCAAGAAATTCGGATTCGGTAACTCCTGGGTCGAAATTGCCAGCCATGGTTGTGAGAATTGCCGACCCGGCTTCATGAAAGCAAGAAATGAATTCATTCGTGAACATCGTTCTGACTTCTGCCCTGAATGTGCACAAAAAATGCTGGATAATCCCTTTTATATGCCCGAATGTGATAATGCCAAATGCAAGGAAACATACAAAACCATTCCGAAACTGGTGAACTTTCTCTGCGATGACTGCGTGAATCAGTTTCACCAGTTGAAAAAGACCTTGAGTAATCTGACCACCAATTATAAAGTCAATCATGACCTGGCTCGTGATTACAATTATTATCGGCAGACCGTGTTCAATGTTCTCATCGATACTGCCAAAGGTCCACTCAGGATAGGTGGTGGAGGAAGATATGATGACCTTTCCCATTTTGTCACCGGTCATACCCTCCCCTCTGTCGGATTTGCCTTGGAGCTTGATCAAGTATTCAATATGCTGGAAGAACGTGGACTCTTCATACAACCTGACAGTCAGTTCAAGGTTTATCTTTGCATGCAAAATCCAGGTCTGGAAACCATTATCATGCAGATCAGTGAAGAATTGCGAAATAACGGATTCTCAACCGTCATTGGTGCCAACTGCGAAGACTTCCAAAAGGAATGTGACCTTGCCACCCACCAGAATTGCACAACCATGATCGTTGTGAATGCGAATGATATTCGGGAAGGCAAAGTCCTGCTCAAGAACTTCCTCAAGGAACACCAGGAATATCTCAAACTCAGCGACCTTATCCCACAATTATCTGTAATCCGAAAAACATTCA
>DAONDQ010000045.1:15486-18004 GCA_035402645.1 Candidatus Cloacimonadota bacterium
GGAGAATATACTATGCGTGCCGTCCATACTATCAACGCTCCCAAAGTCATTGGCCCATACGCCCAGGCTACTTTGCAGAATGGATTATTATTCGTCTCAGGTCAAATCGGCATCGACCCTCATACCGGTGAGATGGGTAAGAGTTTTATGGAAGAAGCCAGGCTTTGTTTTGCCAATCTTCGTGAAATTCTCACCGAAGCAGGAATGAGTTTTGCCAAAGTGGTAAAGGTCACAATCTTCATTACCGATCTCAATAACTTCAACCTGATGAATGACCTCTACGCTCAATTTTTCTCCGAGCCGTATCCTGCCCGTGAAACTGTGCAGGTTGCCGCGTTACCGAAGAATGCATCCATCGAGATATCCCTTATCGCCATGATGTAGAGATATTCAATGAGTATCACAACAAAGAAAGGTGATGGAGGGATCACCAGCCTCTGGTCTGGTGAAAAGGTTTGGAAAAGTGATGCCCGTGTGGAAGCCTACGGCACTTTGGATGAATTGGATGCCCATATCGGTGATGCGAGGCATTATATCCAGCTTGAAGAGATCAAGTCCATTCTTGTGCAGATCCAGGGTGATCTTTATCATATTATGGGAGAATTAGCCAGTACGGACATTAGCTATCCGGTTCCCATTCGGATGGAAGAAGTGAATCGACTCACCGATATTGTACATCGATATGAAGACCATCTTCAACTGCAGGGATTCGTTATCCCCGGCAATACCATTTCCTCTGCTAAACTGGATATCTGCAGGACAATAACCCGAAGAGCGGAAAGAAGAATCGTTGCCCTGAAACAGAACACACAACTGCCCGATGAAATACTGCTATACGTAAATCGTCTTTCCGATGTTTTCTTCATCCTCGCAAGAGCAGAAGAAAAGCACCTTGGAAAGCTTGAATACATCAAAAAAGGATAAGAAAAATGTACAAATTAGTGTTAGTCAGACATGGAGAAAGCCTTTGGAACATGGAAAACCGCTTTACCGGTTGGACAGATATCGACCTCTCCGACAAAGGCAAACTGGAAGCAGCAGCAGGAGCTCAAACTCTCATGAAGGAAGGCTTCACATTCGATATCGCCTTCACCTCTGTTCTGAAGAGAGCGATCCGCACTCTGTGGATCATTCTTGATAATATGGATCTGATGTGGTTACCCGTCATCCGTCACTGGAGACTGAACGAAAAGCATTATGGAACCTTACAGGGTCTGAATAAATCCGAAATGGCTGCCAAGTATGGAGAAGACCAGGTCAAGAAATGGAGACGCGGATATGACATTCAGCCACCCGCACTCGAACTTGATGATCCCAGGCATCCACGCAATGATAGAAGATATGCTTCGCTTTCAAAGGATGAGATTCCCGGCACAGAATGCCTGAAAGATACTGTTGCCCGTGTGATCCCGTATTGGAATGAAGTGCTTGCCCCCACGATCAAATCAGGTAAGAGAGTGCTGATTGTCGCGCATGGGAACAGCTTGAGAGGATTGGTCAAATTCCTGGATAACATCCCCGATGATGCGATCGTTGAATTGAACATTCCCACCGGTGTTCCTTTGGTCTATGAATTGGATGAGAACCTGAAACCCATCACCCATTATTACCTGGGCGATCCTGACGAAATTGCCAAAGCACAAGCCGCTGTTGCCAACCAGGGGAAGGCGAAGTAGTTTATAGCTTGTAGCTTGTAGCTGATAGCTTATAAGGACGCCCGCTTCGGGCGTCTTTTTTTTTAGCAAAGACAAGGATCCATTTCTCCCTCTGAATCCTGCAAGGATGAAACATCATAGCCCATAGCGTGAGCTATGGGTGATAATCCAGGACAATTCAAGCCCCTTGTGGGCGGCACAATATCTCTTACTTCTTTTACGCAAAAGAAGTAAATATCCGATTCGTTGGTTCGTAAACCCACTCCAATAACAGGTCGGAAAACCTGTGGTACATCAATGTTCGCAACGCACAGGGTGCGTTGTGCCACCTCACGGGGTGAGGCGTTCCCTTTTCCCATCTGCCACCAGTAACTGGTAACCAGTAACCTTCTGCTCTGCCACTCTTACTTCTTACTTCTTAGTTCTTAATTAAACGAAGTGTTGTCCTCATTTCTGCCCATTTTGTCCCGGTATATATATGTAGAAGCTACAATTTCAAAATGAATGAAAAAGAAATAAAACACGATCGAGAAAAATCTCGATGCTGGCTCGATGGTTCCTCATTGGTGCTTCAATGGTGAGTCATTGGTAATTCAAGTGCAAAGGTAGCGAATTCTTTAGAAGTCGTAGCAACAATGTTAACGTTGTTATAAAAAAGAAAAGGAAAACAAAATGAAACCTACATTTAAACATTGTGTTAAAACCTTCAAAGGTATCAATCGCAAGGAAGGTCTTGTATATTGTTCCTATAATGATGGTGATTTGATAATTGCCAAGAGATTACCAAAACGTAAACCAACTTCTCAGAATCATCAAATGGGAAATATCCTATTTCGTCGCTTATCAGCAGTTTGTAATACTCC
>DAONDQ010000045.1:18014-21644 GCA_035402645.1 Candidatus Cloacimonadota bacterium
ACACGAACTGTATGAAACAATAAGCCCAGAATACAAACAGGACTTAAATACTTATTGCTTGTTATTGCAAGTGAAAGTACCTGATAAGCGTAAGGTTCCTTTAAGAGCCTGGGGATTGTTCGTAAAGATGATGTGGGCTTTGAAGAGGATGTATTCCGAGATAGATCTATGTGAAATAAATAGAGAGGATATCCTAAAAAATGAATATCCTATCAGCACAGTTGGAGAGGCAATGGATATAGGGATACTATTTCATATAGAAGAAGCGAATATTTTGTTGAATAATCTCTAAAAAAGAATCATGCAACGATTGAATCGTCTGTAACTGAAGTGAAATTAAGTAATGTACTTGATATCAGAATTGAATTGACAAGGATTTTGTAGTTGAAAATTTATCAGAAGAGCTTTCGAACTGATTTTATTTATAATGATAGAGGAGAACTAATGGCTTATATTGATGATATTACTGAAATTACTACCAGAATCCCACGAGCAATAATCGATTTTGAAACTGAAAGAGTAAGAGCAAGAATACCCTCCCAATCTGCTTCAAATTTTATTACAAATAAAGAGCAAGGTGATTGGGCAGAAAGGATTGTTTTTGATGCAATTAATAACTCATCACAGCAGTATAAAGCCGTAAAATATGGGAAAAGTGATGATATAATAGCGGGTGAAGATGGTTTTGATGCCTTTTATAATGATTTTCAGGAAGAATTAGATAAGATTGGGAAACGACCTGATATTCTAATATTTAATATAAATGATTATCGTGAAGATTTTGGTTTGGATATTAGTAGAATGAGTGAACCTGCAGTCAGAGAATATGTAAAACAAGCTATTGCGGGTGTTGAAATAAGATCAAGTACGTTTTTACTTGAAAGATATGAAGCTTATATGAATGCTAGAACTGAAAGACATCTTAATGAAGCTCTAGAAATCGTATCAATAATTTTGTCTGATTATTTAGATCTTCTTCAGCATGAAGCAAAAAGAAAATATATAGGAATATTGCAAAGTATCAATACGGAAACAATTAGAGCTATTTCCTTTAGAGTTCCAGGTTGGGGTGCTAACGAACGTTTAATTGAATTGAATCAACTTTTTAAGGACTTACAATATCATATTAAAGAAATACAAAAAAGGAGTACATTAAGTATAACTCCGAAAGTAGAAGATATCAGAGTTGTGTATAAATGGATTGAAACATATAATGTCCCACATTATTATTTTCAAGTTTTTTTTGATAAAGTATATGCAATATCTTTTAAAGAAATTCTGTTAATGCTTACTGATGCAGATAATGAAGGGAGATTGTTTAACTTAGAACGAGATAGTGCTAATCAATTTAAAACTACAATCAAAATAAGTACAACTACAACTCAGAAAATTGCAGACAGGGTAGATGAACCTGACCATAGTAGTAGGAGAAGGGAATTGAACAAAGGGCAGTTGTTATATTATGTCACTTTTCAAAATGGGTGTGCTTATTTAGATATTGAAGCTCTAAAAAATGTACTAAATATTCCAATATGGTGATTTAGGGAGTTGAATTTTGGATATTGAGAAAGCATATATCGATAGAACAGATTTGGAACATCGGAAAAAATTTGCACAGTTTTTTACTCCATTGAAAATTGCAGAATTTATGACTGAGTGGATTTATGGTGGCTCACAAATTGATACAATTCTAGAACCGGCTTTTGGGTTAGGAGTATTTACAAAATGTATATTAATGCACAATCCCAATGCTAAAATTGTTGGTTATGAAATTGACAATAACATTTTCACATTAGCGAAGGAGCATTTTCAGTTATATGATAATATCACAATTAAAAATAAAGATTTTATGCTAAATGATTGGGATATGAAATTTAGTTCAATCATTTGTAATCCCCCATATTTGAAATTCCATAATTATAATAATAAAATCGTAGTAGACGAGGTAAAAAATAAAATAGGTATCAGATTTAAAAGTACTTCGAATTTATATGCCATGTTTTTAACAAAATCAATTTATCAGTTATCGGAAAACGGTCGTGCTAGCTTTATAATACCAACAGAATTTTTGAATTCTGATTATGGAGTTGATGTTAAGAAATTCCTTCTTGATAATAATGTTCTTAGGTATGTTTTTGTTATAGATTTCAATTCTATGGCATTCGAAAAATCAATGACTACGTCCACAATTTTCTTGCTAGCAAAAGATATAGTTGATAAGGGAATTGTTATGAAGTCTATAAATACTTCTAAAGAACTAGCTGAGTATAAAGAGATGATATGTTCGTATTCTAATAATAGTAGTGTTTCAGTATATTCAAAAAATGAACTTGATCCAAAAGTAAAATGGCGTGAATATTATGAACAAAACAAACCCAAAAAAACTACAAGATTAATACCTTTTACCACATTTGCTTCAATTAAACGAGGTATAGCAACAGGAGACAATGATTATTTTACTTTCAACAAGACAAAAGCGTTAGAATATAAAATCCCACCCACCAATTTATTACCCTGTATTACCAAATCTTTAGATGTGAAAAAAAATATATTCAACTTAAACGATTTCGAGAAATTAGTTGATGAAGATAAAAGAGTTTACTTATTTGATGCTAATGAATCTACTAATCCCGCTGTAATAGACTATATAAAATTAGGTGAAGAAAGAAATGTACATTCAAAATTCCTTACATCGCAACGTAAACCTTGGTATAAACTAGAAAAACGAATAGCTGCAGACTTATGGGTTAGCGTTTTTAATCGAAACGAGGCTAAATTCATACTAAATGAAGCTCAGATATTAAATCTAACAACATTCCATTGTGTATATATTAAAGATATGAATCTTGAACAAAAAGATTTATTTACAGCATATCTTCTAAGTGATACTGCAAAAAGAATATTAGAGATTAATAGAAGAGAGTATGGGAATGGGCTTAAGAAATTTGAACCTAATGATATTCAATCTTCAATGATTTTAGATTTGAATAGTATTTCATCAAGTGTAAAAAAACAAATTCTTGAACTTTATAGAAGATTCTATAAATCAGAAGATGATGATCTTTTTAATAGTTACCATATCAAGGAAATTGATTATTTACTGGCTAAAGAATTTGATTTATCCAATAATTCTTTTCTTCAAACTTAGATTTTATTTTTCTTTTGTCCTCAATTTCACCACTTTCCCCGGTATATATATTGAAGGCAATCGATCAGGTTACTGGTGACAGGTTACTGGTTTCTGCGATAAAGAAAATCTGAGTATGTCATTACTTGATCGGGAGCCTCTGAAATAAAACAAAAGAGGTAAAAGAAAATGAAACTTACATTCAAGCATTGTGTTAAAACCTTCAAAGGTATCAATCGAAAGGAATGTCTTGTATATTATTCCTATAATGGTGGTGATTTGATAATTGCCAAGAGGTTAACAAACCGTAAACTAACCTCCCAGAATCATGAAATGGGAAATATCATTGCCAATCTGTCCCTACACGACTCATAGTTCTTACTTCTTAACAAAATATAATTCTTTTCTCTTCCATCCCATGATAACCTGCTGCTACAATCTTCTACATAATCATTGATTGATGAATAAGAATCGTGCAATAAGCAATTCCCTGACAAAAAAAG
>DAONDQ010000046.1:0-21631 GCA_035402645.1 Candidatus Cloacimonadota bacterium
AAAATATATCATCACACATGAATCTTTCTGTTACAAATTCATACTGCCCATGATCAACTTCATTTCTTCCCAAAGAACCACCACTCCAACGGATAGGATGTTGATGTCTCCCAACAGTTTGGAGAACATTGGGGTTATCAAAATAGTATACTTTACCTGTGACAAATCCAATTTTTGAGTCTGTCTCAGCAACTTTAACGAGTTCAGATATGGCATGCTCATCGACTTTAACATCATTATTGGTGACAAGGGCAAAGTCGGCATTCAGATCACCAAAAGCATATTTCATACCGAAATTAAAACCACCGGAATATCCTAAATTGGCATTCGTACGCAATACCCTTGCACGTGGATAAGTTGCTTCAATATGCTCTTTTGTGCCATCTGTAGAACCATTATCAATGATGACAACTTCATAATTGTCATAGTCATTAGCGAGATATGATGATACAGAATCTTCCAGTAAATACTTGTTGTTATAAGTAAGTATCAATACGATCACTCGGGGATTCGGCAAGTTCAACTCCAGTTTACTTTCTCAAATTCATGTAATGCTTCAAGAATATAGTCGATCTCCCCGTCTTGAAGTTCCACAAACATAGGAAGAGTGATGAAGGTTCTCCAAAGTGAATTGGCAGTTTCACAACCGACATTGTATTTTTTGAACAATGGCTGTAAGGTTAGTGGATAATAATGAACTCCAGTGGATATACCCTTACTGGTGAGAAAGATGATCAATTCATCACGTTTTTCACAGCGAACACCGAAAATATGATAGATATCACGTTTTGTATCATATGGCACAAGCGGTTTGATATGTTTGAGATCCTTCATTCCCTCCAGATAACGATCGATATGACTACCACGTGCCTGATTCATATAATCAAGCTTTGTCAGCTGAGCCAAACCTATGGAAGCAGCGAGGTCATTCATATTATATTTATATCCAAGCACAGATATCTCATAATGCCAATGCATGGCATCGAGATTCATGCTTTCCTGGCTTTTCTTGGCACGGCGCCATGTGTCCTTATCGATACCCACCCATCGATAGGGGCGAAGATTTGTCACGACCCCAGGGTCTTTGCTGCAGATCATGCCGCCATCGCCTGTGGTCATGCACTTTTTTTCTTCAAAACTATAACAACCGATATCGCCCCATGTACCCAGTCTCTTGCCTTTGTAAATTCCGACTCCAGTATGGGCACAATCTTCAATGACCTTCAAATCATGAAGACCTGCAAAGTCGACGATTGCGTCGATCTCTGAAGGGTAACCGGTGAAGTGCACAGGAATGACCGCGACACAGTCTGGTGTGTATTTGCGTTCCAAATCCTTCACATCCATTTGAAGCGTAACAGGATCCACATCGACGAATATGGGTTCCAACTGATTGTATAATACTGTCGAAGCAGTAGCGACAAACGTGATTGCCGGAACAAGGATCTTCTTTCCCCTTGGGAAATTATAATTTGTGACTGCCAGGTGCAGTGCTGCTGTTGCTGAATTCAGAGCCATCGTATTGGGACAATTGATTAATTTGCCCCACTTTTCTTCGAATTCAGTCACTTTGGGACCAAGACCTATCCAACCGCGCTGGAAGGCATCCTGGATATTCTGTAGTTCTTCGGTTCCCAAATAGGGCTTGAATAAGCGTATCATTTTATTTCCTCCGTATCAGCACGTGTATCTCTGATTCAAAAATTGAAATTCAGTGCTGCATACTGTTTTTTAAATTCCTCGAAAGTAGGTAATTTCAGGTCTTTTGCTGAAACCACGGGATTTGAAACTGGCCATTGAATGGCAATGTTGGGGTCATTCCAGATGATTCCCGCCTCAAATTGGGGATTGTATATATTGTCCATCTTGTAAACCACATCGCAGTTATCTTCAAGGGTGCAATATGAATGTGCAAAACCACGCGGAAGGTAAAGGCAATGATAATTAGATTCTGTTAGAAGTATGGAATCCCATTTCCCATAGGTGGGAGATTCAGGTCTTACATCTACAAAAGCATCCAGAATTGCACCTTTGATCACCATCACGAGTTTCGTTTCCGTGAACGGTGGAAGTTGAAGATGCAAACCCCGGATGATGCCTTTTTGCTTGGAATAAGCATGACTTTCCTGCTGCCAGTCAGTCGATAAGCCATGATCCTTGAAGATCTGCCGATCATAAGTCCTGACAAAAAATCCTCTATCATCTGTTCTGGGGTCTAATTCAATTCGAAAAACACCCGCTAATGACATTTCTACTATTTTCATATTCTATCTCTTCATATCATGACATGAAAGCTTTTATCTGATTTTGGCAAAGCTTCGCCATTTCTTCCTTATTACAATATCCTTTATACCAAGCAACAGTCTGCTTGATCGTTTGCTCAAAATCCCAAGTTGGTTTCCAACCTAAATTCAGACGGACTTTTGAAATATCCAATGCCAGAAGTTTCGCTTCATGAGGTTTCTCAACCTGTTGTGATACATGGTATTGACCGGAACCCCACTCTTCAATGATCAGTTCCACCAAATCCTGTACTTCCCTGATAGAGGAAAGATCAGGACCAAAGTTCCATGCTCCGGCATAATGGATTGGATCATGATACATCATTTCCGCAAGATGCAGATAGCCTCCCAATGGCTCTAAAACATGCTGCCAGGGACGAGTGGAATATGGGTTGCGAACTTCAATGGATTTCCCGCTGATCAAACTTTTAATACAATCAGGAACGATCCTGTCTCTTGCCCAGTCACCGCCGCCGATTACGTTTCCAGCTCTTACGCTGGATAATGCTTTGCCATGCAGCTTGAATTTGGAGGGATTATAGAAAGAGTTCCTATAGGCGGCAATCACGATCTCAGCAGCACCTTTGCTGGCACTGTAGGGGTCAAATCCTCCCATCGGATCATTTTCACGATATCCCCAGACCCATTCTTTATTCTCGTAGCATTTATCACTCGTGATCATGACCATGACGCGTACTGATTCAGTTTCGCGACACGCCTCCATGACATTGATACTACCGCCGATATTGATATCGAGTGTGTCTTTGGGACGTGCATAGCTTTCCAGGACAAGTGGTTGCGCAGCAAGATGGAAGACAAATTCCGGTTTAACTTCCTGCATCACGGATTTCAGTTTATCAAAATCCCTTACATCTGCACGGATATCCTTGATTCTTGAAGACAGTCCTGTCTGGACAAAGTTATCCGCATCTGTATAGGGATCAAGAGCGTATCCGGTTATATCGGCGTTGAGTTCCAACAGCCATTGGCATAACCAGGAACCTTTGAATCCTGTATGACCCGTAACAAGTACTTTCCTGTTCCGGAATGTTTCTTTTAACTCCTGGTACATTAATCGTCCCACACTTTCCATTCTGCCTGGTTATTCTGCCAGAGTTTATTCAAATGCTCCAAGTCGCGAAGCGTATCTGCGCATTCCCAGAAGCCCTTATGTTTATATGTCACTACCTGTCTTTCCTTTGCCATCTGTTCCAATGGACCAAATTCAAAATCACAGGTCTTATCAGTCGTAAGGTAATCCAGCATTTTCCGATGGAAAACCATGTATCCGCCATTGATCAAGCCTTTGCTGGTTTGTGGTTTTTCTTCAAAGGAAAGGACAAGTCCGTCTTCTTCGATTATTTCGCCGAACATGGATGGCGGTTTTACGCCGGTAATGGTTACCAGTTTATTGTGAGATTTATGAAATTCGATCAATTTATGAATATCCACGTTCGAGACGCCATCTCCATAAGTCAGGCAGTTCAGGTCATCATCGAGATACTTTTCGATTCTCTTGATGCGCCCGCCTTTGAGTGTATCCAATCCTGTATCCACAAGTGTGACCTTCCAAGGTTCACAACTGCCCTTGGTATGAAAGATGATATCATTCTTTTCCATATCAACCGTGAAATCACTGTTGTTGTTATTGAAATGATAGAAATAATCCTTGATGACATTCCCCTTATAACCGAGACAAAGGACAAAATCATTGATCCCATAATGCGCATATGTCTTCATAATATGCCAGAGAATTGGTTTCCCGGCAATCTCGATCATCGGTTTGGGAAGGATCTCACCCAATGCTCCCAATCGGGAACCGTAACCACCGGCAAGAATTACTGCTTTCATAACAGGCTCCTTCAAATCTTTAATTTAAAATCATTTATCCGCATGCTGGAAGTTTTTTTCATAATCAAGCGCTTTAAAAAAAATTATTTCAGAGAATCCAAGAAATATACTTATAAACGCAATATTCTGATTGCTTGAGCTAAAGAAATCTTGAATGGTTGAATATCCTATAAAAATCCCAACCATTGCATATAAAAGAACATATATGGAAATCCGGAAAGGATTATGAACTGCAATTCTTCGTAAGATCGACAAACATATGCTAAAGTATTTGAAAATAATATAAATAAAAACTAGCAAGCCTATGAAGCCGGTTAGAATTATTGTATTCAGAAAACCCAAATCGTTGTCTGTGGCTTGTGCTTCTTGTGAAAAACCATGACCTATCAAAGGGCTTTGAACTATTACATCAATCATAATTTTAGCTGCATTAAGTCTACCGATTGCAGTTTCTACATCTCCCCGGGTGTTTGAATTAATGAACTTAATAAGTCCTGATAAGCGCAAAAATATATCATGAAAATAAGCATAACCAAATCCCCCTATTATTATAAAGACTACTAGCATGAGAATTACTGTCGTTAATAAAATTCTGCTCATATGAAACATATTTTTTACATTTCTCATAAATGCAATTAACGGTAAGGATATAAATACAATGTAGCTTCGTGTTGCTTCAATCAGGCCACTCATTATCACAAAAATTATGGATGTTATCATCATATTGCGTAATATCCGATCTCTGTAAAGCCCGAATAAAGTTAGGCTGCATATTAAAAGGAGTAACGGATCTTGTCCATCATACATGATTCCTCTGGATTTATCACTAAGATAATCTCCAGTATATCGAGTGAACATCGCTCCTTCAGTCTGATATACCTGTTCATGCCCGAATAATATAGTGTTTAGTTCTTTACCACTGAATACCAAGCTTATCTGATTCGCTAATACCAGGCAACTAATGAAAAATGTTATTTTCAAAATGAAAGTGAAATCCGTAGAATCCTTAACAAAAAGTAGTACATAGAAATAACAAATATAATAAGAATACGCTCTAATGAAGTATATAGCCATCTTCACATCGATCCCGGTAATGATAGCATTGAAAGCTACTGCTATCACTAATACGAAGAAAACCATTATCAAATTCTTACCAAACAAAGAATTTAGTATTATTTTATAATGTTTCAGTACTTTTATCCACATTGCTAGGTCTAATAGATCAATTAAACTAATGGAATTACCTCCACGTGAGATACGAGGTAATTGATTAATATCGATCATATTGTTTAATCTTGAATTCAACACCACGAACAAAAAAAGTAAGATTAAATGATGTTTTGAACGATAACAGTAGATTGCAATCAATATATTTATAATTAATCCAAGTGTAGGTTGCAAATAATAGACAGAAGTATATACTAATGCTATAAATAATAATAAGATGACATCTGTTTCAATTATTTGTAATCGGAATTTTGAAAAACTGGATTGAAATGAACTCTCAGATGGATGAATCATCAGGGTTGAACTCCGGCCGAATTAATTGGAAAGTACTTGGCAGGATCATATAATACGAAGCTGGCAATTTCCCAAAAAGGTACATTCTCAATTTGCATATCCTGTTTATCATATATTTTATCCGGGACTAGAATGATATTATTCACGCCCCAATAATTATTCATCGCTTCCAAATCAGGATTATGTAAGCTAATATATTGAAGACAAAATCCTGTTTGAGGACAGATCAAGTTATTATTTTGAAGTGGAGAATACACATATGCTCCATCCATGTAAACACAGATATTAGCAAAAATTCTATTATATGATATATGAAAGCTGCAATCCTGATGTATTTGAATGCCATAGCTATTTCCAGCAATATTATTAGTAATAGTATTATACATTACTAAAGGATAAGAGTTATAACTAATTTGCAGAGCAATATTACTGTTATTTTGGAAATAGTTATTTTTAATGATACCTCCGTCATCCATTGTTTGTGTTCCTATACTACTCATATACATACCAATTCGATTTTTGTAAAAGATATTCTTCATAATAGAAACTGTAGGAATATAGTGAATATCAACTGAAGTCTGTGAATTCTGAAAGAGGCAATTTTCAATTGATGTGTTGTTAATTTGAGATGCTTGAAAAGATGAAAATATTGTCTTAAAAACTGTGTTCTTCAAACTGCAGTTTGAAAAGCTCTGTAATCCATATTGTCCATAACTGAATAGACAACCTTCTAGAAGATCATTCTCTAATGTTGCAGTGTTATCGATAGTTATTTGATTATATGGCTGTACTGATGATGTAGTATTGAAAAACCCGTCATTACTTGTAAAATGTACGAAATTTCCCAGCTCTCCTTGAACAGAAAGATGACCGCTAAAATGTAATGAAGTATTTCCAGCTAACCTTATATAAGCGCCTGGTTCAATGACAACATCTGACGACAAGTTTGTATTGCCAGTAAAAATGTAGTGATGATCCGATTGAAGAGTCAAATTATCAATAATAAATCCACTACGTGAAACTTCAGGATATAATGTGATCAGATTATTAGCAGTTGCCGTGTTTAAATTATTCGATCCATTTGATACTTCGTAATTATAGAATATCTTGAAACCATACCCGTTTTTTTTTACTACGATATTATAATTCCCTTCTGAAAGATCAGAAATTGAAAATTTACCTTCTGCGTCTGTATTTGTTGTTGATTTAGCTTCTTGTTCTCTAAAATCAAATTCAGTTTGCTGCGAAATTATTACCCCAATTGAAGGACGTTCGGTGTTAATACGCACGAGAGTCGAATCTAATTTAACTAAATCATACACCGATACTGTTATATTTGAATAATCGGTTAAGCCTTCAATAGTAATCTGGCCTGTTAGAGTCGTTTTGGGAGATGTAGGTGAAGAACATCCACATAATACTAAAAAGAATATATAAAAAACAATGAAAATTATTGTATTATTTATAAAATCAATCCTTTTCATGACTATTCTCCCATTTCGTTATGCATCTATTATAAAAAATTACTACTGCATATAATCAAGCGAAATTAGCAAGAAAAAAATATTAGGTTGCATATATCAACTATAGCTATTCATTTTAGGATGTTTTGCCTTTTTTTTCTCAATTTCAGACAATAATGCAAGAGAGAACATAATTTGATGTTATTAATTTCACATTTGAAAACATTATGAACAATATTTACATCGTTTTTTCTTTATTCAGTCAATCCAATATCCGGAATCCCGATTACAAGAAAGGGTGATATATGATTGGGAACATAACAGTAACTCGATATGGAAGTAATATCTTAGAATATACATAACTCGGCATACATCCACGAATTTGGAAATCACATTGTTTTAGTGGACCAGTTGAAGAGCCCATCAAAAGACTAATGAAAAGAAATATTTGAATAAATAGATACTAATAAAAACTCGCATCACGAAGATAATTGAATCTCGATAAAGGTAGCACCTCTTGTATATCCAACACCAAATCCAGAATAACAAGTTTCGACATTAGTAGAATTATCAAGTTAAAATATAGAACACTTTCAAAATGTTAGTATTAGTTTTGTCTTCTTACTCTGCCTGCTATTACAAAATTATGTCCGGTTTCGTTTGGAAATATGATAAAGCTTGGGTCTGATCTCGGAAATTCAGAAATTATTTCCCAGATATATAAGGCCATTGAATCTATTTTACTGCATGTTATCGCGTCATCTTAAGAAACTACTCTTCGGTGAATTGTTAACTACTATATCTACTACGAGATTAACTTCATTATATGTTCTTTTAATATGATAAACCTGTTACAATAGTATTATTCACGTAATAAACGACAATGTTCATAATTAATATTCCGAGCAATAATCTGATTAGAGAACTTTTGAATGTGCTGGCGGCTCTCTCTTCATTTTCAGAAATGAACGGCCTTTTCGATACAACCTTCTATTTCAACCGGATCAAAAGTCGTGACATAGCGTCCATTTACTCCATGAACAACATCTTTCACATCACCCACATCTGTTGAAACGTCGGGACAGTTGCATGCCATTGCTTCCTTAATGATTTGCGGTGATCCTTCAGTGAAGGAGGTCATCAGAAGCAGATTAACCTGGTTCAATAGTTGGTTCACTTCGATTCATTGACTTCAATTCAATGAAGTTGATTTCATACTTTTCATTTAACAAACGAATTGCTTCAAAGGCAAGGACTGAGTTCATGACTGGTCTTTCGAAATCCGAGCAGAAAAGGATATTTACTTTCCCGGATTGGATTTTTTGACAAAGAGAATTTTCATTTTCATCCAACGGATAGAAAGTATCCAAATTGATACCACAGGGAATGATCTCTGCTTTTCTGTTGGAAGCCATGGTTGCCATTTTCTCACTAACAACGATACTTAGTGATAAATTGGGTATAATGAACCAATTAGCAAATAATCTGAATAATTTACGATTCAAATCTGTGCCATGGGATGTCCCAACTTTTATTATATTTTACTTTATAGTTAATATACTCTCTCTTTCGAACTAAAATTAATCTGCTCCATGGATGCATACAATAGTACATTAATTATCTACTTCTGGTGATACTCCTTATTCCATCATTGTTTAGTTTTAATAACCTATTCTTGTCCTTTTTATCAATATCGATAAAGCTAAGTGATTCGTTTTGATCTACCATTTCCGCAATTATCCTAAACTCTTAATACTTATAAAATGATACAAGCACCATCAATTCAGAACACAATACATGAATGTAATAAATTCTTTTTAAGAATACTTGACGAAAAATATAGAAATTGTTTAAAAGAATAGGTAAAATATATTTATTATTTTCCCGATTCATCGTTGTAATTTCTAAGTGAATTATAAGGAAGGATATGACAGCAAGTATTGCATTATCTTTTGATATTGAACAAATAACAAATTCGAATCTATCAAGGGTTCGAATCAGTGGGTCTGATAATGCAATAGTACGAGAAATCGATTTTATATTAGAATTATGTGAGGAATTTCAGGTTAAAGCTACTTTTTTTGTTTTAGCAGAATTATTAAAGAAGTGTGAAAATGCGATTCATAAAATTGCTTCCAATGGCCATGAAATATGCTCGCATAGCATTTCACATAGATTGCTATATAATCTTTCGGTGACAGAATTAAGAAACGAAATAATTGACTCAAAAAAGATGCTTGAAGATGCACTTGGCGTTCAAGTTTATGGTTTCAGAGCTCCTTCATGGTCTGTTTCACAAAATATGCAAAACTTATATTATGATTTATTGTCAGAAGCTGGTTACAAATATTCATCTTCCATTTTCCCTGGTAAAAATTTTTTGTATGGGATTATGAATGCAGACTCTAATGTTAATCAAACCAGCAATGGCATTATCGAATTTCCCGTCCCAGTACTCATTGCCGGAAAACATAAGCTAGGATTTAGTGGTGGAGCTTATTTTAGATTCTTCCCTTTATATCTGACGCAAAAAGGAATTCAAAAATATCTGAATAATGGACGTCAGATATTTCTATATTATCATCCTTGGGAATTTCCTATTGAAGAATACAGGATAGAGGGTTCTTTTTACGAAAAGATTCTTCTTGGTTTCGGTAGAAAATATCTGACCAATAAGGTTCGTAAAGTACTTAATATATATAAGGGAGAAGTTAAAACCATGCAACAAGTTCTCAATATATTTTAGAAATAGATTTATGAGTAATATTCTCTCCATCCCTGTTACACTGATCCTTCTTACTATCATTAATAGTATATTAATCACCTCTGCGCAAATCTTCTGGAAACTCGCTGTCAATAAAACTGAATTACTGCTAGATTTTTCGTCAATCATAAAACTCTTATTCAATCCTTTTATCTTATTAGGTTTTTTCCTTTACTTACTGGCAACAGGAATAACTTGGTTCCTTTTAAAAAAATATGATATCAGCCTCGTTATTCCTATGGGAAGTATTGCTTTTATTATATCCCTATTAGGAGGATATCTCGTTTTTCACGAGCACATATCTTTCACCAGGATTGTGGGAGTGATTATAATCATTTTAGGGATTTTTCTTCTGTTGAGATCATAATGGATTTAGAATTTTTAGAGATTTTTCCTGAACAATACGAGGAATACCGTGAACAAATCCTCGATTTACGAAAAAATGTATTCCCATATGAAGATTTACAAAAAATGGAACCCGTATTTTGGAATTGGGAATTTAGAGATAATATTCATCAGTTTTCCCAAATTTTCCTTGCCAAGGATCTTAATACAAATCAAGTAATAGGTCATTATGCTCTAATACCTTATCAACTAATAATAAATGGTGATTCAAAACTACTTGGGCTTGCTGTAGATGCAATGGTACATACAAGATATAGGAAGAAAGGAGTAGGTAGCAAGCTTCAAAAACTTGCAGTTGATAATTCAAGATTTGATGGAATAATCGGTTATACTCTGAGAGATGAAATTAAATCGATAGAAAAAAAAGGCGGATATCAGTGCATCCGAAAAATTCCTGTTTACATATATCCTATCAATTTCAAAAAGATATTGATTGATTATGAAAGAGGGAAATATCTCTTTTTAGCTCCAATAGTAAAATTCTTGTTTCGAAGTTTTTATCGAATTTCAAATCTTCAAAACTCATCTATGGTAGTCGTGAATCAAATACCTAATCCCACACTTAATCAATTTAGCATTTGGCTGAGTAATAGATTCAATGCTTATGGTCTCAGAGAAAGTAAAATTTTAAGTTGGAGATTCTCAAATGAAGCTGGAATTTGCTATAGGATTCTAAGATATTCAGGTAAATCTGATGTATATTTTATTACAACAAGGACTGAAATACATGGACTTGATTCACTGAATTTATTAGATATTATTTTTGCTGAATATGATAGTGATGACATTTCAGCTGGTATTAATGCGCTAAAATGCTATGCAATCCAAGAAAAATGTGATTGTATTTCTTTTTTCTGTGCTGATGATGATATAATCAGCAAAATTACCCAGAAAGTTGGATTTATTAAAAGTCCCTTTAGATTTCAATTCATTGTTCATTCTAATAACAATGAACTTACAAAACAGTTGGTACGATCGAATTTATATCTGACATATTACGATACAGACTTTTTATAAGGAATTGATATAGACATAATGAATCATCTTATACAACAAAAATTGAAAAACCAATGGAATATACTCTCAAACTTAGCGAATTTTGCCGTAGGAAGTATTCTTCTCAAAAACCAGACATTCATTTGGAAAATTCCTCATCTCTTAATCTTACTACAAAGAATGAACTTCTTAATGACCAACAGGAGTACCCACATTTCGGAAGTAATCTTTGTATAGATTTAGAGCAGATTCAACGTATACATAAAACCTCTGGGGCCACAAATGCCCCTTTACTAATTGTTTTATCGCATTATGATGTAGAAAAAAACCATATCTATAAGTGCGAGATGCTTTATCCATACTGGTCTCAAACTATGTGATATTGTTGTGCATTGTTTAAATTACAATATGTGGTCAGGGGGTTATACTGATCATGAATGCTTGGAAAAAACTGGAACTGGAGCACATTATTTGTTTCATTGCATTCCCATGCGTGGCATGTCCCACCATAGGACTTCTGTTAGCAAAGGTCTCAATCTAATACGGGATATCACTTCAAAAGGTCAATTCTCAGGTCGTGCCAAACCAATGTATACACTTATGACAGATATTGGTAAGATCACCTTATATCATGGCACCATCATAGAAAGAAACAACCAAAATGAAATATTACTTCAATCAAGTTACACAAAGAAAGATTTTATTCATAATAATCCAAGTTGGGTAATTCCGAAAGCCGCATTTGAAGATGAAAATGGCTATTTAAGGGTTTGATATCCTGATGGATGTGATGAATGATTAAATCAAACTAATTCTTAACCAATCTGATTAATTATTCAACTTTTTTTCCTAATCTGGGTAATCTGCTCTGAAATAAAACCTAAAGAGAAGAATAGTACTCCCATTATCATTAAAAAGCTCGCTCCAATACTAATGCCTTCCCCTTTTAGCAATATATGGATACTCCATATGAAACCAAATATAAAAAAAAGTATAGATAACGGTAAGAAGATTCGTAGTGGATTAAACAGAACCATGATGTTTAGAATTTCCAACACTGTTTCAAAAGCAGTATTCAATTTTACCTTGCTTTCACCTGCTAAACGATCACGAATACTGATTTTTTCCTCTAAAACCAAATATTTAAAACTCACAAAGATAAGTGTGAAAGTATCACTAAATGACATGCCATCTGGACTTAAATGTGCGACTTTTTTACCCAATTTTGTATCAAATATACGCATCCCGGAATTCAAATCATATACTTTGAGCGGCATCATCATTCTAGCAAAAAGTCTAATCAGACCTTTGCCTATACGTCTCAATATGTTGGCTGATTTTAAACCTCTTCGAGAACCTAAAATCATATCAGCATTAGTTTCATGAATTCTGAAATAGAGTTTTTCGATGTCTTCTAGTACATGTTGTCCATCAGCATCTATGGTAACACAATAATCCGTTTCTGCAGCAAATATTCCACTCTTTATTGCTCCCCCATATCCTCTGTTTACTTTATGATTGATTATCAATACAAAATCTTCATTGTCGTACGATTGTAAAATCTCTTTTGATTTATCTTCAGAGCCATCATTTACTAATATCAGCTTCCAACCTTTATCCTTACAAAAAGCAATTATTGGTGGTAAAATAACTGGAATATTAATTTCTTCATTATAAATTGGGACAATGACGCTCAATGATTTTAACATACTTACATCCTTCCTGGAAAATTATAGATTCTAATATCGATAAATTTATATTATTTGACTATTAATTCAGTCAAGATGTTTTTTTGTTTATTTGCTTAATATTATAATTGATTCATTAGTGTTAGGTTAATATTTATACTATATATTCGTACTATATATTTATTTGTAAATTGCAATTATCATATTTATATAAAAGATAGGTTTTATAAGCCCTAATAAAAATCTCTATTATGGTTTTGGGGGATTTTCATAAAGTTATTCAATTTTATCAAAGAATAAATAGCGTTATGGGTCAAGGTTTCGAAGAGAGAGCTAAATCAATACCCTTGAAGTTCCTTGCATTAGTAGATCAGTTCATGACATTCATATTCACATTTTTGAAAACTTGTTTGAATATAAGTATAGCAAATATATATATGAACCTACACTATAACAAGTTGGGACTTATAACCTGAATAATCCATGGTTTTACTTATGACTTGACAAACTAGATTTAATTTCTAAAAAGAAAAAATGTAAACTGGTTTTGACTTATTTTCCTTAATGATTTGAAGAATTATCTTAAACTATGTGATGGAAAACATATTTTTTGGGAGGTAGTATAATGAGCTATGGGAATTTAAAATCTCATTTTATCAGAAATGAAAAGTTATATTTAATAGCGATTATGCTATTCTTTTTTTTGTTCAGGCTTGCGTACATCCATCAATTTGGTAATTTTGATACATCAACATTTAAAGATGCAACATGTTACAATAATTACGCAAAAGCCGTTTTACACAATCCGAATTGGTTAACCAGTAAAGATTTTGATGGAAGTGTATCGGAACCAGTATATCCGATTTTCGTTGCCATTATTTACTCAATTTTTGGTGAAGATAATTACTTTGCAGTTTACGTTGTTCAAGCTCTTATAAGTACTATTTTATTACTATTATTATATCAGCTTACCATGATCGTCGTAAATAGAAGACTTGTGGCCCTAATGTCTATGATATGGGCTGGTTTTTATTTGTTTTATTTACGATGGATTGGAGAAGTTCTTCGGGAAGTAGTGATTTACTTTCTTCTGGTTCTTCTTTTCTATCAACTTGCTCTCTTCTTTCAAAGAGAAAAATTAAGTATCAAGCATTTAATTCTTCCCTCCATCACTTATACTCTTCTTAATCATACTGATGGAAGATATCTTGTTTATGCCCCTTTTCTGATTATTCTTTTTTTAATTAATATAAAACCTTTCCGAAAAGCTGTCATGCAGTATATACTATTTGGAATAATGGTCATTTTTTTAACCATTCCCAGGGTGGTCAGAAATTACATAGCATATAAAGAAGTAATTATTGTAAGTGAACTGAATATAAATTTAAGCAAATCTGAATTATCGACTAGAGAATATCTCTTAAATACTGCACCTATTGATTCACTCTATACAACTTTTGATTATAAACATAATCCTAACTATCCAACGGAAATAGAACGAACCAAAGTATTGGAAGGATACAACCCAAACCATCGTTCGAATGCAGAACTCCAAGCAATAAAAGAAGGGAAAAGAGCATCCAAATCTTGGTTTGGAAGAAAATGGTATTTTTTTAGACTCATGTGGTTTCCTGTAATCTTAAGTGATAGCTATTTCCCATATCCTGTTGGACAATTCTATCAGCACCCATCAGTGCAGCATAACATTTTAACTGCTACAGAATATGGTCTCTTACTTCCGTTCGCTCTTTTAGCAATGATAAATGGATTTATAAAACGCAAGTATAAATATTCTATTCTTTGTTTACCTATATTTATTCAAATGTTTATCCATTTCTTCGCTTTTGGAATTGTTCGATATCGGGTTCCTATCGATGGGTTCCTAATTATATTAGGATGTACCGGTATCGTGATTTGCTTAGATTTGTTGTATAAGCAGGTTAGATTTAGGTTACCAACCTGAAGACATTAGGAAAAACCGCCCTGGTAAATTTGTATTATTGTAGTTGATATATTTCTGTATATGCTCTATACAATTTATCCCCAAATTTCTGGTTTCCCGCCTTATTGTAATGTGCCCCGCCTTCAATGATATCTTCATTTTTATTCTTCAGATCACCATCATATACAAATTTAATACCTAATCTTTTACAGTCAGTACATGTATCCGCACAACCAGTAACAAAATCGTCTGCTCATCGATGCCATTTTCAAGTCAAAAGCAGATACAGTTGGTTATACGCCTTTATATGGCGAAATAAACAAGAAGAAAACGATAAACCTATTCGCGAGAATTAAATGGCTGTTGAACCCGATTTTATCAAATCACATACTCGACTTCGCCGAGATCATCAGGATGCAAAGAACAGGGGATTACTCTTATCCTGGTGAATTTTCCTATCTATTTCGGAGAATCAGCTCAATTCATCAGCAAAATTGATTCGTTGGCAACCAATAATAATATCCACTTCTTCGATTATTATAATGACCAAGATTCCTCGAAAAGAAATCACTCTTTAAAGACACTGGTCATCTCAATAATGACGGCGCAATTCTTTTCTCTCTTATAATTGGAAAGGACATTTACTAATACTTACATTCAAATACAATTCAAATTTATGATATTCCATTAAATCTCAATAATTGTACCACCCCATGAATAACCAACTCCGAAGCCTGCTACAAGAGTTTATCTCCCTGTCCGCTAACCCTTGGCTTCAATAAATCCTCAGAATCTCAATGCAGTACCCGGTGACAATCGAATGGTTGCACCGGGTAGAATGGTCACTATCGAATTATCATAAAAATCCACATTGCTGCTGATTATATAGTGATGATCCTTGAGAAGCGTCATGGAAGTGGAAATCAAATTCTGTTTCCTGGGTTGCAATAACTCCAATACCCGGATGTTCTGTATTTATCCGCGCCATGGTTGTATCTATCGTTGCAAGATTATACATGGTAACAGTGATCCCTGAATAATCTGTTAACCCTTCTATCTTAATCAGAGCGGTGAGGGTACCTTTGGGAGAAGTAGGTGAAGAACGAGCGGTTATGACAAGGATTAAAAAGCCAAGGATAATACATATTGTTAGAAACATGCGATTAAGACCTGTACTAACAATTTCATAGTTATTCTTAAACTAGGTCTAAAATTAACATTTTCAGATTGCAATTACATATTTATCATGTATATTAGTAAGTATTTTTTGCTTTAATCACTGAAATATAAAGTTGTTGTAGTTGCACCGCTATGCTGCCTGAATCCAATTTTAACTGGATTAACCTGTCTCTACCACATGTTTTTATCCCTCCCTCCCCGTTAGCCAAAACGAAGGATATGGCTCCTGCAACATCTACAGGATTTGAATTCGTAACTTGGCATCCTATCAAACCATCAAGAAGCCATCTGACATCTCCCACATCTGTGCTAACAATTGAACAATTGCATGCCATAGCTTCTTTGATTATATTGGGTGATCCCTCCCAAAGTGAAGTTAATAGAACAACATCGGCGGCATTCAGATAGATAGGTACTAACTCGTGAGATATATCGTGCACTTGAAGCAACTGAATATGATCATTTTTCATTAATTTAAATGCTTCTTCAGCTAGTGGAAAGTTCTTCTCCACCCTCTTGGGATCCGCCAGAAAAAGCACGATCTTTTTTGACTTAGGCAATTTTAGTCTTTCACGACACTCATCCTGATCCATTGGTTTAAAATGTTCTATGTCGACACCATTGGGCAATATTGACGCTTTAATATCTATTTGTTTTAGCATATCTTTTGATTTCACGATGCATGCAGACCAAAATAGCTTATTTGTTACATGCATCATAAAAAAATTGAAACCTTTGAGATGACAATCAGAGCCCATTAGTGATTCTACCAAGGGTCTCGCTCCAGCAAGACCTGCAACCATACCTGATAAAGAATAGTGTGCATGAACCAAATCAAATTTGTTTTGTTTCAAAAATTTATGTAATACGGGAACATTCTTGAGATAACCTGCTAATCCATGCCCTTGAATAGGAAAATATTCAATGCCAATACCTAGCTTACGTAACGACTCTCCTTGGGCTTTTACGATTGGTGAAATACCTTGAAAAGCATTTCCGCTACTAACAAAGAGGACTCTGATCGTTTTCATATTCATGAGTACATTAACATTGAAAAGTCAGAGGGTGTCCAGATAATTGTTTAGGTTAATCATCTAAAGAAGCTTCTCTGTCCTGAATTAATCTTATATAAGATTATTAATAACAGATAAAGGTTCATCAGAAAAAGATTCTCAGATTCCACTCTATCGACCACATATACTGTAACCATAGGATAACCTGAAGGCAGACAGAGGTAAACCTGCCAATAAAGAGCTCCATAAGTGGCTCATTCTTGGGGCTTTCCTGCCTCGAGAGGCAAGAATGAGGCAGGTATGGGGCAGGGAATAGGCTGGAAAGGGGCGGGAACACTCAGCGTAAAGACTCAACCGTCTTGACCAGTCCATCCTTAAAGTTGACCAAGGGTTTGAATTTCAATCCTTTTCCCGCCTTTTCGATACTGGCTAATGAATGCTTCACATCACCTGCTCTCTCTTGGGAGAGGATGGGATTGATGCTTGTTCCCAATATCTCATTAATGATCTTAACAAGATCAAGGAGCGTATATCTTTCTCCGCATGCGATATTGAATACTTCTCCGGCAACACCCGGGGCTGTGCAAGCCATGATATTGGCTGCCACATTATTATCCACATAGGTGAAATCACGGGATTGGGTGCCATCGCCATATATAACGGGCTGAATACCCTTCATCATGTCCGTGATGAATTTAGGAATCACAGCGCTGTATTGCGATGTAGGATCCTGGTTCGGTCCGAATACATTGAAATACCGTAAGCAGACAGTTTCCAAACCATACAAGGAAGTATATATCTGGCAATAACGTTCCGCAGCATATTTAGTAAGGGCATAGGGAGAAAGAGGTGCAACGGGCATATCTTCCTGTTTTGGCATGACTTCACTGTTGCCATAAACAGATGAAGAGGAAGCGTAAACAACTCTCTTCACACCAAATTCACGGGATGCTTCCAATACATTTAAAGTTCCGAGTATATTCACATCATTCGTTGTGATCGGATCATTGATGCTGCGGGGCACAGAGGGAAGCGCACCTTGGTGAAGGACATAATCCACGTCTTTCACTGCAGTTCGCACAATATGAAAACTGCGCAGATCACCTTCGAACATTTCGAAGTTCGGATTCGACATGAATGGAAGTATATTGCTTCGTTTCCCGGTGGCAAAATTATCCAGTACTCGAATCCTGTTTCCCTGGTCAAGCAGCTTCTTCACAATATTAGAGCCGATGAATCCTGCTCCGCCTGTCACTAAATATGTACTCATAACATCTCCCGTAAAAATCTATTCAGGAACGATTTGACAGATGAACACCTGTTCGCATTCATCTGTCAAATCAAGATTAAATTGTCAATTATTTATCGGAAGTCTGTGAATCTATTCGATCACAGCCAGTTTTTTCGTTTGTTCTCTCATGCCATTCTGCATGCGTACTAAATAAAGACCGGGTCTCACTTTCTGTCCTCTTGCATCCTTCCCGTTCCAGGAAAGGATATCCGTGGTCTGACCAGTTGACTGACCTTGGATCGTGCGGACAAGTTGTCCTTTAATGTTGTATATCTCAAAGGTCACTTTGCGAGTGCTTTTTGCATGATATTTCAATGAAACTGCATTACTGTCGGACATGAACCTGAGAGAAGCAGGATTTGGATAGATACCCATGAATACATCCTGCGCATACATTGCTGTATTGTCGTTTAATTGCACGGGACCCACATGGAACATCTGGATTTGTGTGCTTGCAGTATTCGTTGGAACCGCAATGTCAGAGGCTGAGACCTGATAATATACCGAGTCTCCATTTGTAATGAACTCAGCAGGAATTTGGAATGTATAATCCCCGTTTTCAGTCGATATTGGCTGTAAAGTATGTGACAACGTGGATGTATTCACACCATAAGAGAAAGATACCTGGTTAATTCCTGCATTATCGGTAACATGTGCAAATACCTGGTATGGGAAATCGGTAATCATCAGATTCGGAATGGCGGTCATCTGGATCACAGGTGCCTGCGTGTCTGCCCCTACTGTGAATGTGAAAGGATCCAATGCGCCCATGCGAGGAACGCTTGTGCTGTGTCCTGAATGATCTGCCCCGTGTATGAAATACTGAACCTGGGAACCAGGTATGATATTCGTCATTGTATACTGATACAGGGTGGGGTCACTTCCATTTGCAATGAGGTTCGCTGTCTGATACGTTCCACCATTCACTTTGTAGCATATCTTTAATGAATCAGGATACAATGCCTGCCCGCTGGATGCAATAAAATTCACATTCAGGCGAATAGGCTGACCATAAGCAACAGTGCCATGCACAGGAATATGTCGCACAAACAACATGTTTTTATCGATGATCTCATGAACCCGGCAATGTAAGGCATCTGTGGATTCCCAAGGAGTACTGGAAGCACCGGTAAAACCAATGACTTCATAGCCTGGCATCGCTGTTCGATATGATTGCAATGCAGCCGCATCATTGGAATTTCCCATTTGTGGAACGAAAACCTTGTTATTGAGTATGAGTGAGTTGGTATATGGTTGGTCGGACGGGGTATATACACGATAAACCTGGAAGGGATACCCATATCCGCAATTATGAGTGGCAAAGTAGTTCGCTGCTGCTTCAATCGAGCTGTACTGCGCGTGAGTCGTTGGGACCGAACGAATGAGTACTTTGTCAGGAGCCAGGAACTTGCCCCAGCAGTCAATATGGTCTATATAGGTGTTATTGGGGTCGGCAACGACATCATACGTGGTTGCACCCATATAATCATGCATCTTTGTATTCACATTGGTCTGGTTGTTACTGTTCTCATCATAGACCAGGGTGGTCTGTGCAACAGTGCCATAACCATCGGTCATATAATTTCCGCCTGTCTGTTGCAGATTCATGCCAAAAAGAGGTAAACCAGCCTGTGTTGCAAATGTGCGTGGAATTTCATCATCATTCGGTCGTGGACGATTATAGACAAAATCGACGACTCCCAACTGGTTATTTCCATCGAAAACGAACCAGGGACCAAAATCACGGGTCCAATATGAATCGGTGGGGGCAATCATGAACGTGCAATTTGCCATGTTTACACCATTGCTCTGGTATGCTGAAGTTGCTGAATTCTGCTGGGATGTGCTTGCTACGATCGTGATGACCTGAACATCCTGTGATAGTTCAGCAACGACTGTGTAAGGAATACCCAAAGGCCAGCGGATCAGGGCGGATGTTGATTGTTCAAATTCTGCCACGCCTCTCACAGGGGCAGTAGGCGGTGCGGTTTCGGTAAAAGTTCTGACATACTCGTCACGGTACGCTGATTCAGCAGGCGTCATCCAATGAGGTGGCATATCAGGATGTATCTGATACCAATCTTGGGTCATTTTTTGAAAATCAAATTGATTATCCGCAACAAGAGAAAAAGCCATTAATAACAGTACGACTACAATGATTCCGTATTTCACAGACTCCTCCATCTACAATTTCTATCGTAAGAATGATATACATTTTCCATGCCATTTCTGTGTCAATGAATTCGTTTTTCATATTTGTTTGAACATGACCCCGTAGCAACAGCTTCAGCTGTTGTACGGTGTGCTTTAGCTCATCGAAACCCATATAGCTATGATGTGCTTCAGCCCATCGAAACCCATTCGGTAACGTAAACATCGCCAACACATTACCTGAAGAAAATAAAACAAATCATCACAGAGTCTGCTGATGCGGAACCGTATGGCAGATATAACAAATCATGGGAAGCACATCAGAAATAATTACAAACAACATATAAAAAACCCTCAACCGAATCTCAACCATCTCTTAAAACTTAAGGGAATCTTGAGAGAGGCTTGAGGGATGGTTAAGGGATGCTTGACTGTGGTTCTTATGTTTGGGTGTGGATATACCACGGGAATTCTCATGGATTGATATCGAAATCGGAAAGTCCAAGTGAATCGATGATGGCAGGAATGACTATTGTATTTTCAAAAATAATATAAGAGTTGAGTAGAGAAGGGCATAGGATAAGTAAGGAAAAATTCCTGTAAGTATATCTTGACATTCGGAATTATCCTTATAAAAAATAACTCGTTACATCTGTGTGCAAAGAAAGCAGGCATTCAGGAGACAAGTGTATAAGTTCTTAATATAAAATAACTTAATGTTTTTGCAAAGAGAGGGGATGATGTTCCATTATATTCGAAAACGAAACCAACAATTAGAGAAATTCGACAAAGAAAAAATCACACAGGCAATGGCGAAAGCGGGCGAAGCAACAGGTGAATTCGGAAGAGAAACTTCAGAAAAATTAACTCTTCGAGTTTTGAACTTAGCCCAGCAGGCAATCGAAAAGGAACTCCCCGACGTCGAAGAGATACAGGACATTGTTGAAGACGTGCTTCTCGCATCCCCATATCTGAAAACTGCCAAAGCGTATATCATTTATCGTGATCAGCATTCCAAGATGCGTGAAGTCGTATCTTCTGCGAATGTGAACATGATCGATCAATATCTCCAGAAGCTTGATTGG
>DAONDQ010000047.1:0-21127 GCA_035402645.1 Candidatus Cloacimonadota bacterium
TTCATAAGTCACTCCTTCTTTTTTCTATTGTGTCAACTTATTTAGGACGGCACAAGCATTCCAATCCCTTTCCAATGGGTTTCCAATCCCATACCAATCTCATTCCAATCTCTCGGGATTGGAAAGGGATAGGATTTGGATTGGTTATCCATAGGCTTTCGATAGGAATTTTCTTGTCTATCGAATGTTTCCTCATTGTTTACGCTGTTGGAGCGCCGGTATGGTCGCAAAAGGAACGCCTCACCCCGTGAGGTGGCTCAACGCACCCTGTGCGTTGCTCACAATGTTGTACCACAGGTCGCCTGACCTGTTATTGGAGTGGGTTTTCCTACCCACGGATCATATATCTTACTTCTTTGTATCGACAAAGAAGTAACAAGAAAACTCTTCTGCCACAACCTTAAGACATCTGTACCTGATTAAGCCCATGCTTGATTTGTGTTACAGGATTTTTACCACTTCGATGTCAGCACATTCGTGCTGTCCACGCAGTGGCAGAAGGCAGAGCGGAACTCTTAGCTTACCAAAAATCATATGTTAAGAATCAAAATCACTGAATACAATGGCTTTTTGAGGGAACTGAAGGAAATAATCCATTGGGTCTCCTTCCCTTTGGACGCCGTGCTGAGCCTGACGAAGTATGGCACCTCCCTCCTTGGGAAGGAGGGTAGGGAGGTCTTGTACCGGATGAGTTTGATCAATACATATTATCACCATTCATCACACAAGAAATAACAAAACCTTGACAGCCGATATTTGCCAATGGTGTTGTATTTATATAGAAAAATAAAGAATGGAGGTGACGAATGAAACTCCGGGATATGATTTTAAAAAATCGCAGTTACCGAAGATTCGAACAGAGTGAGGAGATATCAAAAGACACTCTGCTTGAACTTGTAGACCTTGCTCGACTTTCACCCAGCGCGGCAAATCAACAGCAACTAAGATTTTACCTGTCCAATGATCCTGAACTCAATGATTTCATTTACTCCTGCTGTTCCTGGGCAGGTTACCTTCTCGATTGGAATGGACCCAAAGAAGGAGAAAGACCATCTGCCTACATCATTATTCTTGGTAACACGCTCTTCAGTCATCATGTCTCGATTGACTTAGGTATTGCCAGCCAATCCATTCTTCTTGGCGCTGTGGAAAAGGGGTTAGGAGGTTGTTGCATCGCTTCCGTGCAAAAGGACAAATTGACTGCTGCCATCGAATTTCCTGAAGATCTTGAGATTCTATTAGTCATCGCACTTGGTAAGCCTAAAGAAAAAGTCATCATTGAACCCATGTCTGATCCGGATGATGTTCGGTATTGGAGAGATAAAAATGGTGATCATCATGTCCCAAAACGTAGTTTGAATGAGATCATAATCAAATAAGAAAAGGAGCCGTGATCTTACGGCTCCTCTATCATATAAGAAAGGTCAGTTTTTTAACTGACCTTTCATTTTTTATTACTTTTTCAGAATCACAATGTATTTGTTTTGTCTGAAAGCTTCAGGCTTTGTAACCTGTAACTTGGTTTGAGTATCCGTTACAGGGATCAGTTCATAAGAGTCAGAAGTCTGTGCAGATAAAATGCTGATCTTCTTCATCGGATGGTTAATTGAGATTGTTTGAACATTCAAGAGATTCATGGATGAGAAGTTTGCCGGATCATATTTCTTTTGTATCCGAGCTGAACGTCCGATTCCCAAGAAGCCGCCAGTCTTCTCCATCACACCTTTCGCAATCAATTCCTTCTGTGTCCCGATGATATAATATACCGTATTGATCATATCATCCTGTTCCTTGATTGACTGTTCCTTCTCAGCAATGGTCTTATCGCGAGTGGCAATTTCCTGTTTTGAAGTGGCTCGTTCGGTATCCAGGGTACGGTTCAGCTCATTGATTTGCCCACTCATGGTAGCAATCAACTCTTCCTTTTCAGCTAAGCTTGTTTTCAGTTTTTCAATCAGTTGCTCCAGACCTCTGATTCGAACATTATTATTATTAAGTTTCTTTTCAAGATCACCGATTCGCGATTTATACGCTTCCATCTGTGAATTTAACTGATCGATCCTGTTCATGATTCTGCCTTTTTTATCCACAAGAGCAGAATCAGGCAGTTCCTGGTTATTCGAAATATTCTTGATTGAATCGATACTGATGTTATCGAGACTACTCTGGATATCCGAGATTGTCTTCGTTGCATCATCCACATATGCTGTGATCTCATTGTTTTGCTTCTGAAGTTCATGGTTTTTCTGGATAGTAGCGATCAAATATGCTGAAACTCCTATCAGACCAACCAGAACAATGATCAGGATAATATTTACAGCTTTCATTATAACTCCTCGGTTTGTTTAAAAGAAAATCAAATCAAATTCCATGATGAGAATCATGATTTTTTTATGAACAATTAAATCTAATTTCTCTCCCCGGTCATTCGCTTATTGAATTGCATGAATTCACATCTATCTTTTTTGTTAGCAAGATATAATCTAATCACATTCATTAATTACAGAATCATAGTTTTTTCCGTTTCAGTCAAGATAATATTGACATCATTTCTTTTTATGCAGATTGATTACACGTGTTCAGCACGATATGGAGTATACATGCAATATAAATACCTAAAGCATTGGGTAAATGAAAATTCCAGTTTTTTGTCACATAAGATCATCAATGGTTTGGAACAATTCGAGAATCAATGGTGTTTCCTGCTCTTCTCTGAGAAAAGGATGCTGCAGGTAAATCTCGAAAGCAAGGATCCTTATGTATTCATTACTGATAAAAACGAACTCCCCTTCCAGATTCAAAAGGATTCATCCATACTCCTGAAAAATATCGGTGGCTGCAAAATAGGTGCAATTGAACTCGATGCTAAGGATCGGGTACTTCACATCGATCTTCAAAAGACGGATATGTATCTCGATAAACTGCAACTTCGCCTTATTATTGAATTGATCCCTTCCCACCCGAATATCGTACTAACAAGAATTCAGAATGACCGTGAAATTGTGATAGATGCCATGAGAAAGTTCAGCCTTGCCGAAAATCCACATCGGCAAATCCTGCCTGGCAGCATCTATATGCCCCCGCCACCTATCACGGATGATATTCCCGTTGAATCTATTCAAACTCCACTTGAAATTACGCCTATAGGGAAAATAGTCACTTCAGCAGAAGGGAAATTCAACGATCTGAATTCCTTGTTTGAGTCACTCTATTATGAATACCACATTCCACAAAAAGCGCAAGAACTCAGACAGAATATCATCAAGAAACTCAATTCAGAAGTGTCAAAATTGGAAAAGAAACTGAATAAGCAAAAAGATGAACTTGAGAATGCAAAGGATGAAGAAACTTGGTTCCGCTATGCAGAATTGCTGAAAGCAAATTTGCATTCAGCAAAATCGGGCATGAAATCTATTCAAGTAACCAATTACTTTGAAGAAGGATTTCCAACAGTTGAGATTCCATTACATGAAAACAAGTCACTTCGTATGAACATGGAAGATTACCTGAGAAAATATCGCAAGGCGAAGAGCGGAAGAAGGATCATAGAGGAGAATATCAGGCAGGGAAAGATAGATCTGGAAAAGCTCCATCATAGAATCGATGAAATCAGAAGCATTGAATCATACTTGAAATTGCGTTCCTTATTGAGCGAAAAAGGAATAAAATCCATCAGGCAGGAAAAGACACACTACCGTGACCTGCCCGTCAACGATGATTGGGAAATCCAGATTGGAAGGTCAGCCAGGGAAAATGACCAGTTGACCTGTAATATAGCCAATCCCCAGGACTGGTGGTTCCATACGCGAATTTACCAGGGAACGCACGTAGTGCTTCGCAATTATCGGAAACAGGAAGTTCCTGATGATCTGAAGCTGTTATGCGCAAGACTCGCTGCTTATTACAGCAAGGCAAAATCTTCCTCCCAGGTTCCCGTGGATTACACTCAGATCCGATATGTCAGAAAACCTCGAGGTAGTGCGCCAGGTTATGTGACATACACCCATCAGCATACTCTATTCGTTGATCCTATCAGTTTCAGGGATGCTGCAGCATACATTGCAAATAGGGAAGGAAAACAAAATGGTTGATAACCAGGATAAGCAAATTGTGACCAAAGGCATCATTCTCGATAAGACGGATTACTCAGAAAGCAGTCTGATCCTTGTTGTATTCTCGGAAGATCTGGGAAACATTTCAGTTATCGTCAAAGGGGCTAAAAGAGAAAAAAGACCAGATGCAGGGAACTACCAAATCATGAATCTGCTTGAATTTTCCTTAATCAAACAGCAATCTGACATGTATCTGCTGCATTCATCGAGCTACCTGCAGGCACTCTCAAAACTGAACAACTGGGAGATATTCAAACTGCAATGCGCCGGTTTGGAATTATACAATGCCATTATCATCCCACAGGAAGATGCTCATGACTATTTTGAACTGCTGAATCATTACCTGGTATATATACAGAAAGTGGAAAAGAATGGAATCATGATATTCTGGAGATTATTACTTCGAGTTTTTCAGAAGATGGGTATTGAATTGAATGTTCAAACCTGTAATCGATGTCATTCAGATAAAAAGCCGCTAACCCATTATAATTCGATGAGTAGCGGCTTTTTATGTGAAAACTGCACTTTTGAATTGGGAGAACCATCCATCCCGATTGATCAGAAGACGGCGGAAATCCTTCACCTTTTACCACAAATCGGGAATCATATTCATGAGATTGAAATATCCGAATCACAAATCATCGAGATTCAAACAATCTTCAACCGACATTTTGAGGATCATCTTCATAAGAAGCTTTACTTTAAAAGCTTGAAACTCTGACCCCCTATGGATTCCAGTATTAGAAGGGTTCGAAGCGATTCATTCTCCAATATATCTCTTCTGCTTCGCGCTGAATCCTGAGGACATCCTCATAATGTATTGTTTCCCATTTTATCATCATTTGATAGAAATTCTGCAGCACAACAATCTCCGTTTCATCATGGCATTTCTGGTAAAAATCGATCGCATTTTTTTCTAAAAGAACAGCCGTGGATATCGCGGAAAATAGTATCTGATTTTCACCGATGCGTTTGATGAATTCATCAGAGATGGCAGGACTGATCATGTTGTGGGCTGCAGACTGGCTGTCCCACAATTCACTTGGCTCTTCATCCTGTTCAATCTGGTGGTAATATTCTATCAGATAGTTGTAATGACGCTTTTCTTCATCCATCCGATCCTCGAAAAATTGCTTTACTTCGCGATCTGCTGCAGTTTCACCTGCAGCCTTGTATAGTATGACACTATCCATTTCTGCCTTCATACCATCCTTGAGGGATTTTAGCATTGCATCCTGAAATAACATTTTTCCTCCATTTATCAATATAATGAGAGAATTCTTCATTTATGCAACTTGAATCTTGATCTATCCGGTCTGTACAATCAAGTCATAAATGATCTTCCCCATGAGTAAGATCAAGGCGATGATAAAGATAGGTCTGATGATACCGGAACCCTTCTTCACCACCATTCTTGAACCTGCCAGGTTACCTGCGATCCCGCATACACCTGCCGGTATTGCCAACGCAAATACAATCTTATGTGCAAGAAGAAAAGTCACGACTGCTGCTATATTGGAAGCCAAATTCACAACTTTGGTATTACCGTTTGCCACCACAAAATCATACTTCAGCAACGCAGCAAAAAAGAGAATCAGGAACGTTCCGGTTCCAGGACCAAAGAACCCATCATAGAAACCGATTACGAAACCTGCCAAAGCACCCAGCACTATCTTTCGCGATGTGGTCAAAGTGGAAGAAGTATCATGTAAGCCAAGGTTCTTGTTGATTAGAGTGAATACCGTGATGCTTGGGATTAATATGAGTAGAAGGTAATGCAGAAAATGAGGATCGATCAGTAATACTGTTCTTGTGCCGAGATACGATCCCAGCAAAGCCAGCACAGCACTGGTCACGGCAACAGGAACATCGATCATCCCGTGCCTGAAGTAGCGTCCAGTGGCAAAGATAGTTCCGGAACAGGATGAGAACTTATTATTTGCCAATGCAAAATGAGGTGGCAGTCCTGCAGCAAGATAGGCAGGAACCGTTATCAGTCCTCCCCCGCCTGCGATTGAATCAATCAGTCCTCCCAAAAAGACAAAAGGCAAGATGATAATATATGTGTCCCAAGTCAGGTGTATCATTTATATTCTCCTTACACTATCTAACTTTCTAAGAGGAATTCAACAGTCAACTTTTTAGTTGAAGCATGTTCATTCATGAATCATTTCAGAGAATAAGGGGCAGTCCTGTTGAAATCCATATCTTATTGATTTTCGAGAATAATAACATTGACAAAATACACATGTGTGCAATAAATCCTATCATAGGTTATTAATCCAAAAGGAAAGGAGGAATCATGAATCATCATATCGGTTATTGCGGATATGACTGCTCCAAATGTTCCGCCACATCAGATGACCCTCAGGTCAGGCAGAAGTTAGTGGATGCCTGGCGAAAAGTCCTTGGACATACCATGTATACAGCAGATAATGTACATTGCTGCGGCTGTAAAAGTGATGGGCATCATGCAGATTCAGAGTGCCAGGCACGTCCGTGCGCTTTGGTGAAAGGCTTGGATTCCTGCGCAGAATGCGATGAATTTCCCTGTCGAAAAGTGGCTCACCTGGTTTGCAGTCGTGACTCGCTGACCATGTTTTGCCACCAACACTTATCGGATATAAGTCCTGAAGAGTTTGAAATTGCTACAGCCCAGTTTACCTGCTCACAGGAAAATATGCTGAAAATCCTACGTTCCCGTGAGAAGTTACCCAACTGGCTTAAGTGATATTTATTGACGAAGATTCAATATTACCAATTAATACGTTCATAATGAGATTGATAACAATATATGAATAAACAGAATTGGTGATATTTATTGAATGAATCGTTTTATTAGTTTTCTCAGGAATTGGCGGCATAATCGATCTTCAAGCAGCAAAAAAGTATTGATATTAGCCTCCGGCACAACGATTGCGCAAGCACTGAATATCATTTTTGTACCCATAATCAGTCGTTTATATCATCCTCCGGACTATGCAATCTTTGCTTTATTCATTTCCATTCAAACCGTTTTGCAGGCAATTGCCACAGGTAAATTCGAATATGCGGTGATGCTCCCCAAAAAGGAGAAGGATAGCTATGCGCTTACCCTCATTGCTACAGGTATTCTTAGCATTTTATGCTTTCTGGTGATGTTAGCGGTTATATTCTACCGCTTCAGCATTGCGGACATGCTTGGCAATCATGCACTTGCAAATTGGCTTTGGCTACTGCCTTTTTCATTATTCATCGCTTCCAGTAATGATATCACAAATTATTGGGCAATTCGAGGTCAGCACTATAAAAAGCTGGCAATGACGAGAGTTTCTGCCTCATTCACAAAAACTGCCATCAATATCGGATACAGAATATTTTTGAAAGGACCTGGCGGTCTGATTCTCGGTGGTTTTCTCAGCATGGTCTATCCAATTATCTATTTGAGAACAACATGCTTGCGAACACTTTCAAAGAGTCAGATGAAAGTGACTTGGAAGAGAATCAAAAGCCGACTTGCCAAATATCGCCATTTCCCTTTATATACTGCCCCTAATTCACTCCTTGGTGTGTTATCGATACAAATACCAATTGTTCTGATATCCCGATTCTTTTCCGAAAATGCGCTTGGCTCCTACTCATATGCGCTGCAGATCATGAATTTCCCTATGACGATCATTGGTGCAGCCGTCGGGCAGGTCTTTTACCAGGAATTTTCTGATGCTATAAGATGTGGTGGTGACAGTAAAGGATTGCTTATTAAAACCTGGAAAAGACTTGCAATCATGGGTATTTTACCTCTAACTCTCATCTTTTTCTGGGGCGGTCCCATATTCTCCTTCGTCTTTGGAGCCCAATGGGCGATTGCAGGAAGAATTGCAGCAATCATTGCACCTTCGGTTTTAGGCACTTTTATCAGTTCACCCACAAGTTCTGCCACACTGGCATTGAACTTGCAGAAAACGACTTTCTTTTTCGGGCTTGCGCAGATCATATACCGTCCACTTGCACTTTACTACGGCTATTTGCATCACAATCTTTTCTACGGATTATATGTCCTGGTCGTATGCGATATCCTAATGCTTGTTGCGTATAATTACGTCATCTGGCGCCACCTTCCTAAGGAACATCACTAAACACACCAAACACATTTTGTAACATAGTCCTCTCATTACTTCATTTTTCTTGACATATGCAACTATTTCACTTAATCTATTAGTATGCTATGGGGGTTGAATGAAGGTCTTAAAGCGGTTTTTTAATATCCAATTTATCATCCTGATTGGATTGACTCTATGTCTTCTGGTGCTGGCTGTACTCTATTACTCCCAGCAAAAGAGACAATTTGAGACTGAAATTTCAAAACAACTCTGGGCAATATCCGAAATGAAAATCCTCCAGATCAATGACTGGAGGAAAGAACGTCTTGCCGATGCTTATTTCATTTCTCACGATAAAGACCTCATCGGGCAAATCAAATCCCTCGCATCGAATCCCTCAAATCCATACATGCAGAATCAAATAAAAGAATGGATGGATGTGCTATTCCAGAACAACCAGTATGCTGCGATGGCGGTTCTTTCCAAAGAAAATCAAATTCTGCTGGGCACAGAGAATGTTGCATCATTGGTGGATTCAACTGTCTATTATCTTTCTTCACAAACAGAACTGCACAGGAACACTGTCTTTTCAGATGTATATCAGAAGAAATATGGTAAAACGCTTATCTACCTCGCAATCCCAATCTTCGAGAATGAAAATCCGAATTTTCCCAGCATCGCAACCGTATTCCTGGTTATCAATCCTTATGCTTATCTATTCCCCATGATCCAGAACTGGCCCTATGCTACAAAAACCGCAGAATGTATTCTTCTTAAAAATGTGAATGGTAATCTCCAGAATTTGAGCAGATTGAGATTTAAACCAAGTAAGAAACATGAGTTCTCATTTAATGATAGAGAAACCATTGTCCGTAATTTCTTTGAAAAGAAGAAGCAGGGATTGGACATCAAAGGTTTCGATTATCGGAATCAGAAAGTCTATCGTGAAATCACGATGGTTCCCGGTTTTGACTGGTATCTGGTCTGTAAAGTGGATGCTTCGGAAATCATGAATGATTTCAATCTCCAGGCTTTTCTCAAGATACTGGCTACCTTCCTGTTACTTGTCAGTTGCACACTTGGTTTGATGAATATTTGGACAAGGCAGCGCGAGATCCAGTTAAAGAACTATCTTGCCTCAGCTGAAGAGATCAAAAGACTGAACAGAACATACAGCACTTTGAGTGGAGTCGATCAGGCAATCGTCCATTCAAGAGACCCCATGGAAATCGTAAGATCCGTATGCAGAATCGCAGTAGAAACCGGAGGTTTCAGCCTGGCTCTCTATGGAGAGCTTTCAGAAGATGGGAAGAAACTGAATCTCATCCATCAAGAAAGCAACAGCCAAACAAATATCCCTTCTTCAATTGTAATGAAACTGCGCAATGAAATCAGTGGTCATAATCATGCCGATGTCATTATCACCGGTAAATCTCAATTCTTCAACAACATTGGAACGGGTTTGACAGACCAGGAACATGAAGAGGATGAATTCATTCATCAATTCCATTCTTCCGCTGTTTTCCCTTTGAAGAGGAGAGGTAAAGTCATTGGCATTTTCCACTTATTCTCAGATGAAATGAATTACATCACTGAAATGGAAATGAAGTTAATCGATTCCATTTCTGAAGACCTCTCTTATGCAATGGACTATATCGATGAAGAGCAGAATCTCATTGAAGCAAAAAAGTCCATTGACCATTTGAATTCTGAACTCGAAGACCGCGTGATCGAAAGAACAACACACCTGGAATCAGCAGTGAGAGAACTAAATGCTTTTTCCTATTCGGTTTCACATGACCTTCGGGCACCCCTCCGCTCCATTTCAGGTTATACGGAAATTCTCCGTGCAGATTATGGAGCCAGTTTCACTGAAGATGGATTAGCGCTCATTGATAAAGTTCAACGAAATATCTATAAAATGGGGCAACTCATCGACGACCTTCTCGCTTTCTCTCAAGTCAGTAAATCCAATCTGAAAAAAGTCATGATCGATATGACGCAAATGGTACAGGATACATATGATACAATCATATCTGCTGAACATAGAAAACATATTCATTTTGAATTATCTGAATTGCCCTATGCCAGTTGTGATGCCAACTATATGTCCCAGGTCTGGCAGAATCTACTGGAAAATGCCGTCAAATTCTCTTCCAAAGTAGAAGAACCCCGTATCGTTGTGAGGGGTGAAATCCGTAAAAATGAAACTCTCTTCATGGTGCAGGATAATGGGATAGGATTTGAACCCAAGTATTCTGAAAAGATTTTCGGCACATTCGAGAAGCTCAATTCAGAAAGCGAATTCGAAGGCACAGGCATCGGGCTCGCGCTTGCGAAGCGAATTATTCAAAGGCATGGGGGAAACATTTGGGCTGAAGGTGAACTCTTCAAGGGAGCTACTTTCTATTTTACCCTCCCCAATTAATATTGATCAACCCGCTTTCTAAAACTCTGCCCTTAACTCCATGGTAGCCTTGTGTATTGCAGGTTGGTTCGGATACTGATTCCCTGAATAATCCAGCATCGCTGTCGTAAAGCTGTTTAATTTGTAATTTACAGACAAGTTCCAGAGAAATACCATCCCTTGTCTTTTTTCAGGCAAAAAACTCAGATAACTTGAACCAGTCCTCTGGTTTCTGCGAACATCGAATTTACTGTAAATCCTATAATTCTGTCTCCAGAAATAGGTGACTGATTCAGCCGCACCAAAACCTTTCAAACTATAGGGTGTTGAAGAACCTACCTGTGTACCATCTTCCATTTTGTAACTCAATGTAGTCTCGAGAATCAACTGATTTGACTGCTTCTGACGAATATCCAGTTCCATATCCTGCGTTTTGATATCGGACTTATATCTCGAATCCAATTCATGATTCCAGTCACCTGTTAATTCCCAATCAGCACCTATCAATTTGTTGTACCGCAGCATCCCTTCCCAAATTACCTTACTATTCCAACTGTTCTCATCATACCGGTTATCCAAACTCCTTTCCCTCTGGTATTTCACTTTCGTCAGGCTAATCCGTGGTACAAGGTCATACCAGAGCGTCTGTCTGAATATCTGTTTCCCGTAAATCGTGGTATTCCTGTTCATCAGGTACTCAGGATTCATTAGATAGATGTTGGATTTGGCAGATGAACGGGAATTCTCATTCACCAGCGCATAACTTTCCGACTGCATCCTGGAGAGGAAATTCTTCTTGTCGAAACCGGGTATATCAGTGGGTGAAATAAACAATGTCACATCTGAATTGACTTCCGTGGACAACTCCGTCGTACCCACATTGACCACATCATAGTCATAATCCCCATGTGTGACATAGACTCCCGTACTATCATAGGAACCGAGATCATTCCCAACATAGACAAGTTTCCTGACTTTGGGATAAAATTCCAGGTTGTTGACTTTATAATTGGTCGAACCCTTGAAGGAGTGGCTCAAAAAGTCATGTGTCGTATGCATTTCGATCAGATCATATTTCTGGTCCTGCTCACCTTCAAGTTTGGAATGAGTTTGACGGTGGGTAAAATCAACCTTGAAAGTATGATTCGTTGTATTGAGGAATTGATTCAAAGTATATGTACTCGAATTCTTCTGCTCATTCCATTGATTACCACGTGTATCCATGATTGAATTCTTGTCCTTTCCATAGGAGAATGAAGCCGTATATTTCTTTGTATTGTCAAGACCGGCTGAATAACTCGATTGACTGAGAAGTGTCCCGCTATTTACCTCGTGTTTATATTCATTCCGATACTCATATCTCTGGAATTGCGATCCGAAATGGATGAATTTCAGTTTATGAATCTCCCTGAAATCCTGTCTGCTGATCATGCTCTTCAGCAGCGTGTTATTATCAAAATCCTGCTTCACATACATGATCCGATAATACGTTTCCGGTATGAGCCATTTTTGTTTCAAATCAGCAGTAAATGACCCAAGTTTCTGAATGGAATAGTGTTCAACCGATTGATAACGATACCTCAACTGAGGTGTGAATATCTTGAATAATGTCAGTTGCAGTTTACTTCCCCACTCATCACTCGCCAGAGAATCAGATGAAGGTAGTTGGATTAGATCATAAGAATCCTGTGCATCGGTAAGTGCTCCGAATGCCTTCACATTTGCGCTTTTCCTGCGGTAATAACTCTCGATGATCGGATTCAGTTTATCATAATCCGGTTTGATCTGAAGATTGATATGACCCACGAACCCGGTATTATCGCCATCATCCTTCGACGAGAATGTATTCTGGTCATAATTGGTCATCAGACCTTCCATGTCATAAGTCCAAATATCTGCATTATATGAGAATTGTAGGTCATAATTGGCAATCGACTGAGGAGCGGGAAGATCCTTCCAGGGCATCCAATCGCCTTTGTTTTTACCCACCCACAAGTATTGTGAAGGTGCCACCTGGCTGTAATCTCCCTTACCGCTTCCGACATATGTGAAATAGATCAGATAATCCCCATTCTTGTTCGGACCGACATAAATGTAGATGACGTCACGCTCTGCACTGAGGGTATCGGGAGATTCTGTATATGCGGCAATGTATAATCCCTCTCCGCGTTTCACCTGGAAAATACCCTTCCCATGCGCATTATGATCTCCAGATTGCTGTAAAGCATGCACATCATCTGGGGTTAATGAAGATTCCAGGGGATTCCTTTTATCATCAGTCTGTATGATCAAATGATCTGATAATGTCATTTTATCGGTTATCTTCCAACTCGATGAATTCAGGAACAAACTCTGCCTGTAGAAGTTATCGGTATATTGAAAATGAACTGTGATGCTCGAATTCGATGTAATCAGCAATTTGAATGTGATACTGCCTTCACTATAATCGATTGTATAATCCGACCCCCTCTGCAACTGGATTCCATCCAAATAGACATCTTCCGTCCCCGGAACCACGAGTACTCCTTCCGGATTATCCGCTACTGATAAATAATAGGGTCCCTGCTTTCCCTCTACACCCTGGAAGGTCATATCCGCCTTCTTCCCCTTGGACAAAGCGTATGCAGTTTGAATGCTATTCTTCTCCGAATAAGTGACCTTCAACCCTTCGAATTTCGCTGTATAATCGATCAGACGAGTATTGGAGAACTTCATGTCAAGATCTCCAAAGGCAACCTCATACTGCTTCCCATATAAACGAATGAATACCTGGTCAAGGCTGCTCAGTTCACGGGAATCACCTTCCGGGGTTATGGGAGATTGACTGTCTGAAAGCTGTGCTTCTATCTTCATGTTTGGACCGAGTTCACCATCGAGTTTTAAAAAGAGGGATTGCTTCAAATCGAAATCTTCGTTATTCGCAACAGATATGGAAATGGTCTTTGAACCTGTCAGATTGATCTTTTCTCCATTTGAAAGGAATGGATTTCGGTTCTTTGCCTTCTTGATTGCCAATGTGTCTGAATAATCGATGATTTGATAGGTATAGAATTTCTGCAGCAGATTTGTAGGATATACTTGGTATTGTATCTCAATGAGCGTATTCTCAGGAATTTCACCCAATACCTTGAACTCACCCGTCTGGTAGTTGATATGATAGTCGATATCTCTCGCCAGAGACAGTGAGTCCCGGACTACCTTCTCCGAATTGACAATGATTGGTGCTTCCTTTAATTTCCAACTTGCATTCCCTTCTTCAACCCGAAGATACTCCGCCCTGATGGTTGGAGAATAGAATGTAAAGGCATTCAATCCTGACAATAATAAGGTCAGCAAAGCCAGAAACAGAAGTTTCAGGTTCATGTTCTGCTTAGGCATGGTTCCTTTTCAACAGTCCTTGGGTGTTAAACAATATTCTTTCATCCCTGTCTGAAAATTTGTCCAAATGCATTTCGCTTGCTGAAGGAAAGTCAAGGATTCTTTTTATTTTTCTGATGCTTGGGATTATGTGGTTTCAGATTGGGAATGCTACAATCCCGAAGGATGTTTGAACTCCATATCCTCTCATTTCGAATGACATATAACTGGTGAAATGAACTAGCGGATCATGCACCAAGATTTTTATATAGAAAAATCCAATATCTCAGAAAATTTCAATTATTTTCAAGGAAAGGACATTTTTCGCTATCTTCATGTATTCCAGTTTATTAAAACTATTCATGCTTCATATTACCATTTATACCCTCTTATTCCTATCCATATCAATTCAAGTAAGTTGTGCATGAAAGCCATTCAACTGCCTTGAAAAACCGTAAGTTATAAAATCTAAAAAAAAGTAAATAGTTCTTGACATCTTCTCAGAAATTCGCAAGTTTCGTCAGTGTATCGCAATTAATCTTAAAATTTCTCAAGGAAGGAGGATTCGATGCCTACCGGTGGCTTTGTTGGAACTTATGAAGTATCGGTCTATAAGCAGCGAATCATGTTACCTACCCAGTTTCAGAAGAAACTCAACGCTGCTGCAAAACAAACCTTTATCCTGACCATTGGTTATGATAACACCATTGCAGCCTATTCTCTCGACAACTGGACCGCCCTTGTAAACCGACTCCAAAACGGCTCTGAAGACGATCAGGATTTTCTTGATGACCTTTATTATTATGCTTCCGAACAGCAATTGGAAGGTCCCGGAAGACTGAAGATCAGTGATGACCTCATGAGATTGGCACAGGTCAAGGATGTCGTGAAGGTCATGGGCGTAGGTACCTATCTGTCGATATTTAGTCCTGAACACCTTGAGAAGCGTCATAAAAAAATCGAAGAAAATGCCCAGTCAAATCCACGTCGGAAATGGAATGTATGAACTATCATGTCCCGGTTTTAATGGAGGCTTGTGTGGAAGCGTTGCAACTCAGAGATAATGGAATCTATGTTGATGCCACCCTGGGAGGGGGCGGACACAGCGAAGCCATTCTGCTTGCGAATCCGACCATCCAGCTTTATGGATTTGACCAAGATTCAGAAGCCATTGAGTTTGCATCCAAGCGTCTAGAAAGATTCGGGGAACGGGTTCACCTGATAGAAGACAATTACTCACGCATCAGGACACGTCTCGCATTCCACAAAATCAAGCATATTGATGGTGTGTTGTACGATTTGGGTGTTTCAACGCACCAGATCGATATTCCGGAACGTGGTTTCAGTTTCCAGCAGCAAGGCATGCTGGATATGCGTATGAATCAAAAAGCAGGAACACCTGCTTATGAGATCGTGAATCATTATGGGTATGAACAATTAGCCAAAATATTCAGGGAATACGGAGAAGAACCAGATGCCGGGAAAGTTGCCAGGGTCATCCTGCATGCTCGTGACAATCATCCCATCCATACAACGGAAGAACTTGCGGAACTGCTGGATACAAATTTCCCGCAAAATCCGAAGTACAAGATCAAAATGAAGGCACGCATTTTCCAGGCATTACGCATCTATGTAAACCAGGAACTGGATCATCTGCAGAAAGCGCTGAAGGACAGCGTCGATATCCTCAATCCCGGAGGCAGGATCGCTGTCATATCCTACCATAGTTTGGAAGATCGCATCGTGAAGAATTATTTCCGTGAAGAAGAGAAAGCCTGCATATGCCCCGATAATTTTCCCAAATGCATATGCGGTAAGAAATCGAGGATCAAAGTCATATCGCGAAAGCCCATCACGCCGGAACCAAATGAAATATTAACAAATAATAGAGCTCGCAGCGCCAAGTTACGTGTTGCCGAAAGAAAGGGGGATTCATGCAAATAAAGATTACGTTTCTTTGCATTTGTGTTTTATTAGTTTTCTTTCTTCATTTTCTCAATGAGAATCAGATCGTCAAGGCAACCAAGGATAATGCACAACTGCGAAAGTTATTGAATGCTGAAAAGACGATCAATACGGAATTGTGGATTGAGAATAATGAACTGAACTCCCGAGACAGGATCATCCAATATGCATCAGCAGATTTGGGAATGATCTGCCCGAAGACAGATGGTAACCAGGTAATCTATATAAAGGAAAGCGAGACCAAAGATAAAGTCTTATTTAGTTTAATTGATTTTATCACCCCCGAAGCGCAAGCATTAACCCAGAAGTAGCGCAAGATGAATTTCCGTTACTACACGCTCCTGGGAGTGCTGATCATTATTGTTATGACATGGGTCATTTATCTGTTCATTATCCAGATGTTTGATCCATTGGACCTGACATATTATAGACAATTACGTTATAATCCCTCGAAAGAGCTTCTTATCCCTGCACGTGGTGCAATCTATGATTGCAATGGTCAATTGCTTGCAAGTACCATCAAGTATTATCAAATCGATATCGACAGGGGAGCTGTCAAAAAGTACTGTGAAAGGCATAAACTTTCACAGTCGACTGAATTCGATAAGATTGCCATGATCATTTCCAGGAACTCTGACCTGACAAAGGACTTCATTCTCGAGAAACTGAACAGGGGAAACCTGACCTATTCCATCCAAATCTCGAACAAGATCAAGGAATCGGAATTGAACAGGATTCTCAAGGAATTTGCGGCGAATAAACTTCCACAACCCATCTATACCTTCTCTTCCATGAAACGCGTGTATTCAAAGGGAATCCTTGCAGCACGTGTCATCGGCTCCGTGAAAGAAAACACCGAGGAAATTGCCAATATCCGACGAGACAAGGTATTGTACCAACTTCATGGCACATGCGGTTTGGAGGCAACCTATGACCGTATTCTATCCGGTGATTACGGATGGCGTGAAGTGGTCTATGATGCGCATAACTCAGAAGTCCCCTACCCTTCCCTTTCGGAAAAAGCACCTGAAAACGGTGCAAATTTGGTTCTTACCATCGACTCCGACATCCAGGAAATCGTGGAAAACAACCTGTTTGAGGGACTGGAAAAGTACTCTGCCAAGAATGCTGCTGCCGTCATCATGAATCCGGAGACGGGAGAGGTGGTTGCCATGGCGGGAATATCCAAGACTGACAAGAGCACTGATCCAAACGCTGTTCGTGCATTATTGAATATTCCTGTCACCTTCATGTTCGAACCCGGCTCAACCTTCAAGCCTTTCACAGCCATGCTTGCCCTCGAAAAGCATCTTTACAGACCGACAGACCTGATCGATTGTTCAACCAGGAATATCGGTGGTCGTATTATCCGTGACTCGCATGGACATCCTTCCATGACACTACGGAATGTCATTGCCTATTCCAGTAACTGCGGTATCAGCCGGGTGGCAGAAGTTGTTGGGCAACAAGCACTATATAACAGATTGACGGCTCTCGGTTTCGGTCAGAAGTCAGGATTGAACCTTGTTGGCGAATCAAGCGGTTACTTCCGTAAATTAAACGCCTGGGGTCCATATTCACTTCCTTCCATATCCTTTGGACAGGAAGTATCGGTCACACCGATACAATTGGCAGTTGCATACTGTGCCATAGCAAATGGTGGAAAAGTGATGAAACCATATATTGTGAAGCAGATAACGGATACAAATGGCAATGTGCTTCAAACCTTCCAACCAAAAGTCATCAGGACAGTTGCCAACAAGGCGGTTCTCGATACGCTTCGTTCCTATATGCAAAGTGTTGTCGATTATGGAACAGCAACCCAGGTTAAACTGGATTACCTGAAAGTTGCTGGAAAGACAGGTACTGCCGAAAAGAAGGAAGAAGGAAGCCGTTACTATTCAAAGGATAAATTCACTTCCGGATTCTCAGGTTTCTTCCCTGCAGATAATCCAAAACTTGTCATGGTTGTGCTATATGACGAGGCTGTTGGTGTTTACCATTTTGGTTCATTGTCTGCCGGACCAACGTTCAGAGCAATTACAGAACAGATTTGCGCTCTTCCCAAATGTGCCATTATCCCGGAAGTGAAGCAACAGAACCAGATACAGGTCACAATGCCGAATGTGACCGGATTAAGCCAGTCACAGGCTGAATCCGTCTTGAGAAACATGGGAATCAAGTTCAACACGGTTCTGAACGATCCGAGCGGTATGGTCATCAATCAATTCCCGAAAGCGCAGGTTCAATTCAATCGACAGAACACAGCGACAATCGTCGTCGATAGAAAAAGCCAGAATCTGCTTGCAGTTTCCAATAATTCCATCATGCCGGATCTGAGTGGGATGACGATCCGGGCTGCCATGAAAATTGCCAAGATCAAAAGGATCAACCTGGTCGTGAATGGCTATGGTACCATCGTTTCACAAACTATACCATCCGGTTCCCGCACGCGAGCCGGAGATACATGTACCGTGGAAGCAAGATAATGAAGATCAGGGAAATCATCGATGTCTTTACAAAGCATAATATTCTGGTAGGTTATAATCATATCAAATTAGATAAAGAAATCAGCGGGATGCCTCAAACAAATTCGCAACTCATCAAGCCAGGAGATATTTTCGTTGCGATCTCGGGTTTCACTGTTGACGGACATCAATTCAGTGAAAGTGCCGCAGAGCAAGGTGCATCTCTAATTATTCATGAAAAATTCGTTGAAGGACATCTTCCAGCCATTGGTGTGAAAGACACACGGAAAGCTGCTGCCCTACTTGCGAAATTATATTATAAGAATCCTTCTTCTAAATTCAAATTGATCGGCGTCACGGGTACCAATGGGAAAACGACCATTACAAGCCTGATCTATGACTTCCTTACTTCCCTTGGACATAAGGTCGGATTGATCGGGACACTTGGATATTCCATCAATGACAGGCACTATCCCTCTGAACGTACAACTCCCGATATCATGGATCTAAATCGGATATTTGCCGACATGGTGGAAGCCGGATGTGAATTTGTGGTCATGGAAGTATCCTCGCATGCCTTGTCGCTTGATCGGGTGTATGGTATCGAGTTCGATTTTTCCATTTTCACGAACCTTTCGAGAGATCATTTGGATTTTCATAAAAATATGGATTCCTATGCTTCCGCTAAATTCCAATTATTGGAATATGTGATCAAGAATAATGGTCATAACCTGATCAATATCGACGATTCATATGGAAGTACCTTTTATAGGAATACGCAAACTTCAAGCAGTTCCATTTCCTTCGATCAGGGAGATTTCAGCATCAGGATCATTTCCCAAGCGATTGAACAAAGCAGATTTGAAATGAATTACCGCGGGATGACATTTGAATTCCAAACGACTTTGCTGGGAAGATTCAACATCATGAATCTGGCAATGGCAATTGCATCCATTCATTTGCTGCTTCCCAAAGTGCCTTTTGAGTCAATTGCCGAATTGGCAAAATCGTTGAAAGCTCCCGAAGGCAGACTGGAAGCAGTTCCCAATCATAGGAACCTAGGAATCTTCGTAGATTATGCCCACACTCCCGATGCATTGGAGAATGTGCTTCGCACGTTGAGAGAACTGAAACCCAATCGTCTTTTCTGCGTCGTAGGTGCAGGTGGAGACAGGGACAAGGGGAAGCGTCCCGAGATGGGAAGAGTAGCAGTCTCGAATGCCGATGTAACCATTTTCACCAATGATAATCCGCGGTCAGAGAATCCTGTTCAGATCATTCGTGACATCGTGGATCGAGTTGACCCGCTCGATAAGTACTGGGTGATCCGGGATAGAAGGATTGCCATTGAAAGTGCAATACATCTTGCGCAATCAGGTGATATCATTCTACTCGCTGGGAAGGGGCATGAAAATTACCAGGAAATAAAAGGAGTAAAGCATCATTTTGATGATTTCGAAATTGCTGAAAATGCTCTTACACTGAATGATAATCCTTCCGAAGAAAATTTAGCCATTCCCATCGATCCCCTGATGCTCGATCTTCTGTATCGAAGCAAACTGAAGAATTCTGAACATGAATCCGTGCTCACTTCCGTTTCTACAGATTCAAGGTCTATCAAAGACCATTCTCTCTTCTTTGCTATTAAGGGAGAGAATTTCGATGGTCATTCCTACCTGGACGAGGTACTCGCAAAAGATGGTAGTTTTGCCATTGTATCGATGCCGGGCACAAATCATTATAATACAATACAGGTAAGTGATACTGTGATTGCCATGGGGCTTCTTGCCCGCAAGTATCTGAGCTTGTTCAATATCAAGAAAATTGCCCTTACCGGCAGTGTTGGCAAGACCACGACCAAGGAATTCATCTATAATGTGGTGAAACAGCACGGGTTGACCTTGAAGACGCTCGCAAATGAGAACAACCATATCGGACTGCCCAAAACTATTTTCAGGATACAGCCGACTCATGCATATGCCGTGCTGGAACTTGGCACGAATCATTTTGGTGAGATCAAGCATCTGGCGGATATATGCCAGCCTCATATTGGAATTATTACAAATATCGGTCCATCACACTTGGAATTCCTTGAAGACGAAGATGGCGTTTTTAGAGAGAAGACTGCACTATTCAACAGAAAGTTGGAAGCCATCATTTATCCGGGAGATGATTCACGCTTTACTATATATAAGGATAAGGGAATCTCATTTGGATTAGGTTCACAAAATACCTACCAATTGAAGGAAATCATCACGAGAGAAGGGAAGAATTTCATTCAGGTCAATGGTGTTCAATACGAAATACCCACTCCCATCCCCTATTATGCATTGAATGCAACCATTGCAGTTGCTTTGGGGAAAGTACTCGGTTTCTCCGATGATTCCATACAAAAGGGAATTTCGGAAGATATCGATTTGGGTTGGCGGATGAAAATGCAGGAAAGCAACGGTAGAAAACTAATTGCTGATTGCTACAATGCAAATCCTACATCCATGCTCGCAGCCCTGAAGTACTTCCTTGAAATTGAACCCGGAAAACCACATGTGGCAATTCTGGGTGACATGCTTGAATTGGGTGAGAAGTCGGACGAATATCATAAAGAAATAGGGGCGTTTCTCAAAACACATCGAATAAAGGATATCATCGCTGTAGGCGAAAAATCCAAATTCTTTGAAAGTGTTCATCACTTTGATAATGTGGATCAGGTTCTTGATTCAGGAATCCTGGAATCACTCG
>DAONDQ010000048.1:0-20889 GCA_035402645.1 Candidatus Cloacimonadota bacterium
CCGCCAGGTCAGCAGCCTTGATTACCTGCTGGTACCATTCGGCGTAATTTTCCTCTCTTGTGGGTTCTATTGCAGTCCTGACCTTCTGGGTCATGAATTCGTTCTCCTTATCAGTTACTTACAGCCTTTGCTGCATATTCTCTGCCTGCTCTGAAAGCGGCTATATTACTCTCAACGATCTTTTCGCCCTTCTCTTCAAATACACTCTTGATCCCTTCTTCCAACTTCTCGGCAGAGATGTCCAGGTAGAAGGAAGCAGCACCAAGCATGACGATATTCATCGAACGTGCTGCATTCAGGTTCTTGGCAATTTCATCTGCATTCAGCATGATCTGGTGCGGAACCTTAGCGATGGCATTCAGCACGTCATCCATTTCCGGATACTTGGCAATATTGTTGAAGGGGGTTGTGTTTGTGATCAGCCATCCGTCCTTTGCCAGATATGGCAGGTAACGAAGGGATTCCATCGGTTCCACGGACAGAATGATGTCTGCTCCGCCGAAGGGTATCAGATCAGAATAAATGGGTTTATCGGATATTCGCATATGAGATTGAACATCTCCCCCGCGCTGACTCATTCCGTGCACTTCCGCCTGTTTCAGGTTCAAACCTGCGTCCAAAGCTGCATTACCGATTACAGTGGCAATCGTCAGGATACCCTGTCCGCCAACACCAGCAAGTATGATATCTTTCTTCATGGGTTCCTCCTAAGCCTTGTATTTCCTGCGTGTGACCTGCAGACATTCACGACGCGGTATGACAACCGACACGCCCTTGTATGCAATTTCTTCCTTGAAGACCTGCACCATTTCATCATGATGCTGCTTCAAGGGTTTCACGACACGTATATGTTCTCTCGGGACACCAATCCCGAGACAGATCTGCTCCAGTTTCCCGAAGGCTGTGAAGTCCTGACCACCCGTCATACCGGTGGTGGAATTGTCCAAAATAACGATGACGATATTGGAATTATCATACACGGCATCCAGCAATCCGGTCAAACCCGAGTGCGAGAACGTGGAATCACCGATTACTGCCACAGACGGGAAGAATCCCGCATCCGCAGCTCCCTTCGCCATGGTGATGGATGCACCCATATCCACACAGGAATTGATTGCGTGATAAGGTGGCATGAAACCGAGTGTGTAACAGCCAATATCCGAGAAGACATGTCCCTTGCCGTGTTCGACAAGTGCGTCGTTCAGCGCGTAGAATGAATCGGAATGCGGACAGCCCACGCACAGCATCGGCGGTCTTGGTGCCACAACTTCAGGAATCGGCAGACCGCATTTGTCTTCCATTCCCAGGGCTACGGCAATCTTATTCGGATTTAGTTCACCATCACGGGGAATGGTTCCATCCAGTCTGCCGTGAATGGTCTTGCCATTATTCAAATATCCTCTTAAAAGTTCTTCCATCAAAGGCATGCCTTCTTCGGCAACGAGGATGGTCTCGCATTCATCGAATATCCGCTGCACCATTTTCCTTGGAAGCGGGTACTGGGATATCTTGAGAAGCGGGTATGGACATCCGTTAGGGAAATTCTCCATCACATAGTTGTATGCCAATCCAAAGGCAATAATGCCGATGGATTTATTGGTCCCTTCATAATAATGATTGAAGGGTGAATTCTCAGATTCCTTCACCAGGTCTTCCTGGATCGAGATCAGATGTTGATACTTCTTCCGTGCGATAGCCGGTAGAAGCACGAATTGGTTCGGATCATCCGGCATTTTGATGCTTTTTTCAGGTAACAAAGCCTTGCGGTCAACACCGGCTCTGGAGTGTGACAGACGAGTGGTCAGTCTTACCAGGACCGGAAGTTTGTATTTTTCTGAAAGATCAAAACCATAATATGCCAGGTCGTAACACTCCTGCTGATTGGATGGTTCAATGCAGGGAATCATGGCAAATTTGGCATAAAAACGTGAATCCTGCTCGTTCTGGGACGAGTGCATGGACGGGTCATCGGCAACTGTGACCAGCAGACCGCCATTTGCTCCGGTAAATGCGGAATTCATGAACGGGTCGGCAGCCACATTCAAACCCACATGCTTCATGCAGGTCATGGCTCTCTTCCCGGTATAGGACATGCCGATGGCAGCCTCGACAGCCGTCTTTTCATTGGAAGACCAGGTCCTATGGACATTACGTTCAATGGCTTCCTTGTTTTCCTGGATATACTCAGTGATCTCCGTGGATGGAGTGCCCGGGTAGGCAAACACACCAGACATCCCGGCATCCAGGGCTCCCTGTGCCAATGCTTCATCACCTAATAGAAGTAATTTCTGCATGATGACTCCTTTTTTCATAGATTTTATCACTATATCCAAGAAGTTTGTTTTTCCCAAATTGAGCAAGATTTTTTTTGAAGGAGTTTTTTTAACCACGAAAGATACGAAACACACGAAAAACAGATGTTTTGATAAATAGGAGCCTCATTCACAGTCATCCTTGCGAAGGCGAGGATCCAGTACCAATTCTCCCATTTGTAAAGGGAGATGTCACGAAGTGATGGGAGCGTTAGATAAGGGGGGTTGCTTCATTTCTCCCTTATGATAAGGGAGATGCCCGAAGGGCAGAGAGTTAGTTATTCTCTGCTAATTCTTACTTCTTATCTCTTAATTCTTAATTTATGCACGTTTTTAATTCTTATCTCTTAATTCTTAATTAAGCGAAGCGCTAGCCTCTTCCGTTTCCAGAAACCTAATACTCTTTAATTCTGTACCATTTATCCCTAAGTCTCCAATTATTTTTCGAATTTCTTATTATTTTGTCTTCAAAATGGGTTTTTTGTTTTTCATCATTCGTATAAACAAAATAGGTTTGCTCCGTACAGAATGATCCATACACATCAAAGAAAACTGAGTACGTGTTTTGATTTGTATTTCTCGTAATGAATACAACATTATGGGGTGGTGACAAAACTGGAAATCGAAACGGTAATTGACGATTCTCATATGAATATTCATCTGACGAACTTTTACTTATAGGTTCATCTGAATGATATGATCGTGTTTTTATTTTTTCTACAACTTTCATCCTGGAATGATAGTTAATCAGCCAGTCGGCATCTTCAGCAAGGCATATCGCAGGAGCATGGCAGAATAATAATACAACCAGGAACAAAACAACCGACATGTTATAAAGACCTTTTCCTATAGAGTCCTTTTTCAAGAACATCCTAAGGATAAAAATGACTGAAAAAATGCAGATAGATATCGTAGCCACTATTAGCATAGGTTCAAAAACCTGGGTATGGGCATAATAATCAACAATGATAAATAATATCCAACCAATCGTGACCAAAATATAAGGTAGTATTATCAAAATATCCCCCCTGTAGTTGTATCATCACACTGATATATCATAATAAACAATTAATCAGGTCAAGGTTTTGTTTTGCTTGATCTTCTTTGGTTCTTCTGCTGACCCTAAATATGTCATCCTTGCGAAAGCGAGGATCCAGTACCATGTCATTCTCGCTAACCGCTGCACTGAGCTTGACGAAGTGTCGAGGATCCAGTACCAATTTCTCCCATTTGTAAAGGGAGATGTCACGAAGTGACAGAGAGCATGTTCTTCTCTGCTATTTTTAACTCTTATCTCTTAACTCTTAACTCTTAATTAAGCGAAGCGTCCAGTCCGCAAGGACGCCATCACTTAGCCCAGGAATTCATTCCTGGGGATAAGATAAAAGATTACAGAGTTCGGAGAACGGCACAATAAGATTGGATGGCTGATTTTTTTGAGGAGGGAGAGAGCTCAAATTTCTCTAACAATGTTATAAAGATGTTAGTTCAGAGTCCTGGATTCCCGCCTTCGCGAGAATGACACCGTACAAATACCAACGAGCATGTATCACCCACAGGGGGTTCAAAATATGTCGTTAATCTCACCCATAGCTCACGCTATGGGCTATGAGGTTTCACCATTTCATGTTTTTAGGAGTATAAACGCATTGAGGTATCCAGTCAAAATCGGGGATTGCCAATCCCCTCGAACAACAGATTATCAATCTATGTTGCTTTCTTAACTCATCCGACACAAGACCTCCCTACCCCCCTTCTCAAGGGGGGAAGTACCACCCTTCGTCAGGCTCAGCACAGCGTCCAAAGGGAAGGAAATCTGCCACTTTTAACTTTTAATTTTAATTGATTTCTGTCCTTCTCTATCATACTCAATTTTTAACCAGGTGAGCCTATGGAGCATACCAATGGAAATGCTATGCCATACGAATGCTATTCCAATCCCTTTCCAATCCGAAGAGATTGGAATGGGATTGGTATGAGATTGGTATCCCATTGGATAGGGATTGGATTCTCTAAGGAAAAGCTTATTTTGTGCCCAAGCCATTTGATAAATTAAAAACTAAAAACTAATAACTAAAAGTTGCAGAAGAGAATAGCTAATAGCGAATAGCCCAGAGGGGTTTAACGCTTCGCTCAATTAAGAATGGCATGGATCCTCGCATTCGCAAGGATGACAATTAAGAAGGTTCTAGGTACTAGGGGCGGATGGAAAATTATAAGTTATAAATTAAAAGTTAAAAATATAAAGGCGTGCTGCAGCACGCCCCTAAATCTTCAATCTTAAATAATTCACTTCACCATCATCAGCTTATGAGTAACCTGTTTTCCTCCTGAAGTGATGCGGCAAAAGTATATTCCGGAAGAAGCCTGCTCATGATTGTCATTCATGCCATTCCAGGTGATGGTATGCTTTCCGCTTGCCTGGTATGAATCATCGAGTTGTTTCACCAGTTGCCCGCGGATATTGTAGATGCTGATCTTGACCTGCCCGGATGTGGGAAGGGTGTACGAAATGGACGTTTCGGGATTAAAGGGATTGGGATAATTGGATACATAGATACCGGTTGAAGGAACCGCTACTGGATCGATAATGGGAACAGAATTCAGATCGATAATGCTGAATCCATAAAAATCATCGGCAGAATACAAAGTGCCGTTATTCACTGTGATACCGTTTGAGAAGTGATTCCAGGGATATCTTGCCACCAGTGTCGGTTGAGTCGGATTACTGATATTGAAGATATCTATCTCATTCCAGTTGATATCGGACGTATAAAGGTAATCACCGTCAATGGAACAGGGGTAAATATAGCTGGTTGGGTGGGGCATGATGTTTTGTATTAAACTCGGACTTGCCGGATTGGATACATCGATTACTTGTACTCCGTTCATAAAATCCGAGACATAGGCAACAGAACCATGTATTCTTACATTATAACAAGTACCGGGAGTATCATAAGAACTCAGCAAAATTGGATTCTGAGGATTCGTTACATCGATGATATTCAATCCTGTATCCATATCAGCAACATAAGCAATATTACCTATGACACTAACATAGAAAGGACGCCCGGAAGTAGCGCAGGAACCGATCTCGATTGGATTTTGAGGATTTGATATATCCACGAGGCTAATACCGTTGCTGTTATCCGCAAGATAAGCGATATTGCCGACTACCTTCACACAAAAGGAATTTGACAAATTTTCATAATAACCGACCTGCTGCGGGTTTGTCGGATCTGACACATCTATAATATGCATACTTATGCTTGAATTTACAGAAGATACATAAGCCAAGTTTCCCACCACAGTGACATATCTGTAATCATCCCCAGTATTGATACTCCCTAAGATCTGGGGATTCTGCGGATTTGAGATGTCGATGATTTGAAGGCCTCCTCCCCAATCTGCAACATAGGCAATATTACCAACTACTTCAGGATAACATGCCTCACCGGGAGTATCACATGATCCGATTAATGGAACATTCCCTAAAGAGGACATATCCAGTATCTGAATCCCGGTATACTCTGCGACAAATATTTTCTGCCCACTTATCGCCATACTGTTTATCGAGTAAAATGTATCATATTCATCTATCTGCAGTGGTAACTGAGGATCGGAAACATCGAAGATGACCACGCCTTGCTCCTGTGTTGCCAGATATACAACATTCTCGACTACTTCCATGGACACAATTATGGTATTCATAAGATAAGTACTTGATATTAAGGGGGTTGTTGGATTTGATATATTGAAAATCTGGAACTTGCTATCACAAACAACATACAAAAGGTTATCTTTCAAAAACAATGATTTCGGATATGATGAAGTATCTATTTCGGACAGAAGCGCAGGCATCTGAGGATTGGTGACATTGATGATATACAATCCAGCTTCTGCATCAGCCACATAAGCAGTATTTCCATTCACCTTCACTGACGTAGCCATTCCCTGGGTATTATAAAAACCAAGTAATTGCGGATTTTGAGGATTAGCCACATCAAGAATTGCCAGGCCGAACTCGCTTGCTGCAACATAAGCCAAATTATTAACAACCGTTATGCAAAGAGGATACAAAAACCCCGTATATGAACCCACAACCTGGGGATTCAGAGGATTGGATATATTGATGATTTCCACCCCATAGCCAGTTACAGATACAAAAGCAAGATTATTCACAACCGTAACATACCCCGGATTCCCGTTTGTATCACATGTAGAAATCAGTTGCGGATTTTGCGGATTCGAGATATTAAGAATCTGCAAACCTGAATCAGAATTCGCGACATAGGCATAATTACCAACCACCGCCATATGACTCGCAGTACCTTGTAATTGGAAATCCCCAATCTTGTGAATCACAGCATAAAAGGGCAAACACAGCAGAACCAAAATGACAAATAATAAAGCTCTTTTCATTATTTCCCCCAAGTTGATATTTGTTATTAATGCAAATATGATTAAGCAATAAATTCTGAGTCAAGGATTAATTGAAGAAGGTTCTAGGTGCTAGGTACTAGGTGCTAGGGGGGGAGAAAGTTAAAAGTGGCAGAGTAAGTTAAGAACTAAGAAGTAAGAACTAAAAGTTGCAAAGCAGAGAACAGGGAACCGGGAACAGGGAACGCCTCACCCCGTGAGGTGGCACAACGCACCCTGTGCGTTGAGGGTATTGTTGTACCTTAGGTTATCCGACCTGTTATTGGAGTGGGTTTTCGTACCCACGAATTGCAGAGCGCTTCGCGCAATTAAGAATGGTATGGATCCTCGCCTTCGCGAGAATGACACTTCAGAAGGTTCAAGGTGCTAGGGGGGGAGAGAGTTAAAAGTTAAGAATTAAAAGTTAAAAATTGGCAGAAGGAAGCGAAATTCAATTAAAAGTTAAAAGGAAGATTTTCTTCCCTTTGGAGGCTGTGCTGAGCCTGTCGAAGTATAAAGGGAGGGCGATGTCCTGAGCTTGACGAAGGGTGGCACTTCCCCCCTTCCCAAGGGGGGATTAAGGGAGGTCTTGTGCCGGATGAGTTTGATGCGTAGGGGACCGCGTCAGCAGACCCTATGATTGTATTATTTCCTTCCGGTAATGTATGAATCATCTTTAGGTGATATCTGTGAAGAATAAAGAGAGCAGAATCCTGAATTCCCGCGTACTTAGAAATATATATTCCTTTACAAGTTTTGCGGAATTAGCAATATTTCTTGACTTCAGAAATATGGGAAAGTAAATGAGTTATGATTGGATTGATCTCGTTTCCGATAAGGAGGAATCATGAAGTTCCAATCAGTTCTTTGCCTTTTTTTCGCATGTTTGATTTTAACAGCATTGCCAGCCCTGCAAAGTACGCTTGTGATCGATGATGCAACTCCGAATCAAGTCCATGGAACCGTTACGATGTATAATGATACCGCGTCACCCGTGGAGTGGACATTTGGAGATACGAACTGGATCGATCTGTTCATTGACGGCAATCATACACATTTCGGCGGGGTTACCATTATGATAAATGTAACGATTCCTGCAGCGGAAACGCTCATTGAACATATTGCCTACGAGGGACCTCCAGCTTTGGCTGCAGGAACACATTCCGCCCAGGCTCGTATCCGCTGGGGTACTGATTGGGCTCCCATCACCACTCCAATTAATTTCGACCTGCATTCCGCCTTTGACGATTTCAACTTTGCATACCAGGTTCAGTTTGCCCATCCGGACAGTATTGCTGTAATGCTCACCATAACCAATTCCGGAACTAGTGAGATCACTTACAACTTTGCGGACAATTGGTATCACATAGTACTTGATGCTCTAGATATAACCACAACCAGCTCATATACTCCTGGGAACCTAACGCTCGCTCCCGGTGAGCAATTTTCCACACTGATCTCATACTACCCGAGCTCACCACTTGCCATAGCTTCTCATTTTATGGAGATCTTTATCCTGAACTATGGCGCGCTGCCCTATACCATGGTGGAAGTAACACCCACCGATACGCATGATATTGTCAGCAGCCCATTGACAAACATAAGTGTCTACCCAAATCCGTTCAGGCAAGCAACCACGCTGTCCTATCAGAAAGAAGAATCTGGTCCCGTACAGATACAGATCTACAACACCAGGGGACAGAAGGTTTTCACCTGCCACGCCAATGCAAAATCCGGAACGAATGATTTCAGTTGGAATGGATGCGATAAGCATGGAAAACCATGTGCAGCAGGTATGTATTTTGTTGTATTAGATGATGGCAGGAGCGTTCAGAAGTTGAAATGTATGAAGCTCGAATAAGCTGAAAGCATAACATTCACTCAATTATAGCAGTTATATAGTGCTATTCAAATTGGTAAAAATTTTCTTGACCATAGTATCACTATCCTGTAAATAGTAGAAAAGGCATTCATATTCACATGAAAGGAGAATTCATGAAACGAATTGTGTTGTTGTTTTGCATGTTTACGATATTCCTTACACTTTTTGCAGCCCAGTTTTCTGTGAGAACCTTCCGGGATCAGTCCGGTAAATTGATTGATGAAATCACCATTCCTGATATTCCCGTCAGTCAAAGAGTACCCGGTCCCATCGCTGTCCCGACACGCAGCACCGTGATGTTGACGGATGTGCCGGCATTTGACTGGTGTTATGGCTGTTCTGCCACATCCGCAGCCATGATGGCGGGATATTACGACAGAAGAAATTACGGTCATATTTACATTGGACCGACAAACGGCGGTGTTGTACCATTAAACAATAGTGCCTGGGGTACTGGAGAATGCTCGCTGAGCGCAACACACCAGAATTATGACGGACTGGCAACAGCAGGGCACGTGAACCGTTTCTGGACAGGCTATGGCAACAGCGGGAATGATCCATATGGCACGAGTGACCCGACAGGCACGTATGCAAACTGCACCACGGATTATATGGGAACCAACCAGGATTGGTGGAATAATTCTGACGGTTCGACAACTTTCTATAATTATCCGGATGGAACTGCCCTTTCTGATTATTCCACTTGTGAGTCCGGTTCTCCCCGTAAAAGGGACGGAATGCATGGCTTAAAGCTCTTTTTCCAGTCACGCGGCTATTCAGTGGCAGCAAATTATAGCCAGTACATTTATGGATATAACGGCAATACGACCGGATATACCTATGCCCAGTTCAAAACTTCCATTGACCAGGGAATACCAGTGCTTATCCAACTTTCAGGTCATACCATGCTCGGTGTTGGTTATGAAAGCACGAGCAGCACGATCTATGTCCATGATACCTGGGACTACAGCACGCATACAATGACCTGGGGGGGTTCATATAGTAGTATGACGCATTACGGAGTGGGAGTGCTCCAGCTTTCTGCACCGCCCACATACGTGATATCGGGTACCATCCTGAATGGTGCTTCGGTTGCCATGTCGGGAGTGACTGTCACCGATGGAAGCGGACATTCAGGAACTACAAACAGTAGCGGACTATACAGCGTAGTGGTGCCATACTGGTGGTCAGGAACCCTGACACCGAGTTATACGGGTTACACTTTTTCTCCTGCAAACCGTTCCTATTCGAATATCGCAGCAGCTTCCTCATCACAAACCTATATGGGGATCAACAATTCATACATCCCATCCAATGTGGTGATCAACAAAACAACGAGTCAAATCAAGATAACCTGGGATGCCTATGGTACAGGTTCATATAAAGTTTATGCCTTTGATACACCTACTTCTACCTCGGGAACGGATGTGACTTCGCAGGGTACTATACAGACAGTATCGGGAAGAGTGACCTGGACAGCCACATTGCCCACTCCACTAAAGAAGTTCTATAAGGTGACGATATACACACCGTAATAGGTGCTAGGTGCTAGGTACTAGGGGGAAAAAGAGTTAAAAATTAAAAATTAAAAGTGGCAGATTTCCTTCCCTTTGGATAAAGGGAAGGTGGCACAGCGTGCCGGATGAGTTTGATGGGTAGGGCGTGCTGCAATTCGTGGGTAAAAAAACCCAGTTCAATAATAGGTCGGATAACCTGTGGTACAACAATGCCAGCAACGCACAGGGTGCGTTGTGCCACCTCACGGGGTGAGGCGTTCCCATCCGCCACCAGTAACCAAGGTGGTGGGTCTGCTTACGCGGACCCCTACATTTTTAACTTTTAATTTATAACTTTTAACTCTTAACTCCCCTTCTGCTCTGTAACTCTTACTTCTTACTTCTTAACTCTTAACTTCCTTTGCCCATCACTTCTTCTTCATCAGCCTGTAGATCTGCACACGTTCCAATTGCCCGAGTTTGCTTGCTGCCATCACATTATCTTCAGTCTTTTCGAGAAGGTGTTTTACATAGCGGATGTCGAGCTCGTCTATGACTCGTGCCCTATATTCCTGGTATTCTGACCATACCAGTGGAACTTGGGCAAACAGGGTTGGAGATTCTGCATCTTCCGATTCCTGGAAATCATCGATACTGAGGTATTCGCGCTGACAGAGAAGGATTGCTCTCTCCATCGTGTTTTCCAGTTCGCGAACATTCCCTTTCCATTCCTGCTGCTGCAAATACTGGGTTGCACGGGGATGAATTCCTTCTACATTTTTCCCGAACTTCTGATTAAATTTCTTCATGAATGCATGGATCAGCAGGGGAATATCTTCTCTTCTTTCCGTAAGACCCGGGACATCGATGGTCACTACTTTCAACCTGTAATACAGGTCAGCACGGAAATGACCATTTGCCACCTGGTCGTCCAGGGAACGGTTGGTTGCAGTAATAATACGGACATCAACAGGATTATCCTGGTTGCTTCCGAGAGGAGTGACCATCTTATCCTGTATTACACGCAAGAGTTTCGCCTGGAGAAGGAGAGGCATCTCCCCTATTTCATCAAGGAATAGCGTTCCTTTGTCAGCAGATTCTATTTTTCCCTTTTTATCATTTGTAGCTCCTGTGAATGCTCCCTTCCTGTAACCGAACAGTTCTGATTCCAAGAGGGTTTCAGGGATGGCTGCACAGTTCACGGCAATAAATGGAGTTTTTGCACCAAAGGGAGTCTGTTCGGCAAATTGTTCATGAATTGCCCGTGCTACAAGTTCCTTACCACTTCCTGTCGGTCCGGCGATCAGGACATTCACATTATATCGTGCCACCATGTTGATCTTTTGAAGCACTTCCTGCATGACCTTACTGCTCCCCACCATTTGATGGGATGGAGTTTCTGCATGTTCGAGGCTGGTGACTTCACTTCTTTCCTGCAGAGAATGATAGAACAACAGGCGTTCCATGGCATTTTGGATCTGGAGCATCGTGATGCGTATGACCTGCTTATCTTCTTCCGATTGTGTCATTTCTTCTCTCGAATCACCATAGAATATCCCCATGATCTGGTCTCTGGCATAGATCGGGCAGCAGAATGCATAACGCAGCCCCAAACCGAGAATACTCGAGTGCAGGTCAACCGGCGTTGTTTCATACATGTGGGAAAAGAACTGCACACCCCTGATCTTGATCGAATTCTGCAAAATGGACTGACTGATAATAAGGCTATCCAATTCGATGGGTTTCAACTCGTGATTCATGGCAGCAGTCGTCTTAAAGGTCGCATTCTGATATTCCAGGTACACCGTACGTTCCATGTGCGTGATTCGCGTGATCAGCTCGAGTGATTTCTCGATTGCGACAGGAAGTTCGAAGGCTCTGGAAATATCCATCCAAAGGTATTCGAGTACATCCGAACTTCGATAATGAATGTCTATCTTCTGCTTCTTGAATTTGCGTAACGGTTCGTATGTGAACAATTCAGCCGATTCCCAGATTTCCTCATAGATCGGGTCATCCTCGGTTATCAGACCCGTACGCATCAGGTGAAGCGCATAATACAGATAGGAATCAATTTCCTGCTGTTTCTTCAATTCCTGCAGTCTTTCCCGGATGGCGTCCATATTATCATCCAGAACATATTTGAGCATCGGAACCTTATCCAGCTTTGATGCCATTTGAACTGCCTGCCAATAGTGTTTCCGGCAATAGGAAGAGAAGAAAAGCTCACGAATTAGAATTTCCTGTTCAGGCTCGTTTTGATGGAGAAGTTCATTATAGAGGTTATCTGTTTCTTCTTTCGTGCAGAATTCTGTGATATGAAGGAGCCAGGCTTTGATCTCCGATGTCAGCATGGGGTTTTCCGAACAGCGGTTATCACTTAATATCTCTTTCAGAATCTGGATTGCCTTGTCCGATTCTCCCTGGGCAAAAAGCGCACGGCACATGAGAATTGTTCCATTGACCTGAAGATTCCATTTTTGGTTCTGGACAGTGATGGCAATTGCCTTTTCGGTAAAGAATAACGCTTTATTCCAATCGCCACGTTTGAGGTAAATATCGGCAAGGTTCAGGAATGATATTGTTTCGAACTGGAGATTGTTGATTGCCCGTGCCTGTTGCAGAACATCATTGAATAGGCGTTCCGCATCGAAATAGCGCTGGAGTCCGAAATAGACAGCACCAAGATTATTCATGGCACGCAAGGTCGCTTTCCAGTCCTGGTTCTTTTTAAACAGGTCAATCGCTTCCTGGTAGATCGTGATGGCTTCATCATACCTGTTCAATGACTGAAGAACGATTGCCTGGTCAACAGCCAGAACTGCTTCCGATACGCCTTCAGTCTCCTTACGCAGTTGTGTGTATAAATTCATGGCTTCATCGAAGTGACCCACGATACGGGCGATGAATGCTTCCTTCTTTCGCAGTTCAAAAGGATAAGAGTCATGCGGTACGATACTGTGTAGATGGCGAAGGAATTCATATGCGGAGAAATAAAACTGCTTTTGGCTCAGATCATCGACATGCCTTACCCAGGACAGCATTGCCTGTTCATATTCGCCAAGATTGTAATGAATCAGACCTGAAATGTAATATTGCCCATCCTGGAGCGTAGCCGCATCCACCTTCTGCAGCAGTTCACGGGGAGGTTCCGTTTCGGATTTCCTGGTTTTCTCGACTCTGATCTGATCACCTTCCATGCGAAGCCGATGCTTGATAATGCCATCCTGTATTAGTTGATACCAATTATCCCATGCCCGTTCAGCAAGAGAAACAGGTATGGGAGTCTCGAGCCAGCTCAGGAAGTCGATCAGTTCATTTTCCGGTAAATGCTCCGCTTTCTTCCGCAATAATTCTGTTAAGGCAAGACGAAGATGGAAAGCCCTGGATGATTTGATCTGCTTCAATATCTGCTGTTTCATCGTATCGGAAAGATTCAGGCTATCCACAATGGATTTGATCTCCTGGGAACTCACCACTTTCACGTCACTCTCCTGAGAATCCCACAAGACCATGGAATTGGGAAATTCTGCTAATTCATCGAAGAAACTGCTGAGTCCCTTGCTCTTACTTCTCTTGAGCAGAAGTGAGACCGGCTGTTCACTGATCCAGTCAATGAAAAGATCCCTGAATACACTTTTGTCACGATAGCCTATTGGGAAAGACTGAAAGAACAAATCCGGTTGTGAAATGAAGACACGTTCATCCAGAACAAGAAGCTTTCTCCCGCTTGATTCAGTCCATAAGGAAAGTAATTGTTCCAAATGAAAGGGTTCATCTGCAAATTGGCATTTGAGTTGCCTTTTCGTCCATAAGCGCTCCACAGCTGCCTGCTGTGACTTAAAGGAAATGGATTGGATCTCATACAAGGGTAATTCATTACAGGCAAGAGAACCAAGTTCTGCATAGTGCCTGGCAATCTGGTACGCCGCAGGTCTGTCCTTTGCCTGATACCCCAACATCGATTTCAGGAACTCATCCTCGATGTTCTTTTGCAGCAGCAGCCTCCATAGGTCTTCTGAATTAAGGTAACTCTGATAGGATTCAATACCCACCTGATCGACAAGTGTTGCACCCTTCTCCAGAAAATAGATGATCATTCCGAGAGAGAAAATATCACCAGCCTGGTGATTCGTATGCCTCAGTATTTTTTCAGGTGCTGCGTAAGCCTTTGTACCCCTGAAATTCGCATCCTGATAAAGATTGACCGTAGCCAGACCCAGATCGAGAAAAACAGGTTTCTCATTCATGATCAGGAGATTGGTCGGCTTCAGATCATTTAATACGATCCCGCAGGAATGTATCTTGGCAAGAATCGATGCAAGCTGGGCATAAAAGCGGTATTTCGTCTTCGGATTGGTAAAGTGACCGGGTGTAAGTGGGTCGCCGGTTATATACTCCATGAGAAGCCATGGATTCTGATCTTCACCATAGGTTAATGCGGATACAATACCATCGCCTTTGACCATCTGGAGAAACATGTATTCGCGTCGGGCTTCACTGACCAGTCCGCTTTTATATTCTTTCCTGACATAGGTACCGGATGAATTCTGAATAAGGAATGTGCGGGAGAATATACTCTCTCCCAGTGTCTCGAGGACAGTCATGTCAGTATTGCTGATCTTGTTGGGCATAAATCACCTCTATATTGAGATGTTACACCTGTAACAGATACGTAACATCGAGTCAATAAAAAAAGGGAAAAGCCACAGCTTTTCCCTTTCAGATACTTGTTGAATTACTTCAGCATTACCATCTTATGAACGCTGTGGAAGCTATCTCCTTTAATCGTGCAGAAGTAGACACCACTACCAACCGTTTTCCCGTTATCATTTGTACCGTTCCAAGAGTATTGGTGTGACCCGGTTGAAAGGAAACCATGGACCAAGGTTTTTACTTTCTGTCCTTTCAGATTATAAATTTCTGCTGTCACAGTGGAAGCTTTTGGGACGTTAAAAGCTATCGTTGTGACCGGATTGAAGGGATTGGGGTAATTAGTGAGTGATACAGCTTTGCCCGGTGTAGTTTGGATTTCATCATCTGTTGCAGTGGGAGCATTCAGTACGAAGTCATGAGATACATTTCCATTTACCGTTACCGTTGTCTCCAAACTAGGGACATTCAGGACAGTGACTGTCGCTGTGTAGTTCTGATTGACAAGATCGGGAATTGAGTATTGACCGTTAGCATCCGTTGTCGCGAAAGTCACAATGTTACCCTGATTGTCTGAAAGAGCAATCGTTACATTTGCGAGAGGGGTTCCACCCAAACTTGCCACAGTGCCACTGAGAGAGCTGGGACCACTGAGTAGAGTGTAATTCAACTGTATATCTATGCCTACGACGTTTCCGTTAATAGCCACCAAGTTAGCACTTTCCCAATTGATCACATTCTGGTAATAAGTGGGAGGTGCTGCTTGTGAATAAGCGAGAACATAATAATTTCCCGCATGAATATTATGGAACATATATGTACCATCCGAATTTGTCATGGTTGCATCTTCCCAGTCTTCATCACTGGAAACAGCTACTACCATGACGGGATAAGTCGGGATGGTTCCATTTTCAGAAATTGTGCCACTCAGCGAATAGGTACCAGGATCAGCAATCAGGTTCAGCGCAAAGTTAACCGTATCCATATCTGCATTCACGATCACATGAGTGGCATTAAAAGGTGTATTGGCACCAGCATAGAACTGTGCTTGGTATGTATGAGTCGGGTCAAAGGCTACAAATACATAGTCACCTTGGGGAATCGTAAGTGACCAGTGACCGCTTTCATCTGTTGTTGCATGGGTATTGAAATCTGGACCATTGGTAGAATCAGCAGGACATCCTCCGATTGAGGGATCACCATGTCCGTGATGTCCCATACCCGGGCGGTCGATTCTAACTTCGATACCGGATAAAGGAAGACTGGTTGCTGCGTCTGTCACATAACCGCCAACTGTGTACATCTGCGGAACGGGAATATGAATGTCTATGCCTTCCACATTAGCATCTGCTACTGTAACGACACCGGCAGAATTGTAATCTGGTGTTGAAGGATAGAAGACAGGAGTCCAGGAATGACCTACAAGAGCCATGTTGTATGAACCTGGAACGATATGTCTCAATGTGTAGTGACCATTCTGATCTGCGAATGTTCCAGTCCACAGATAGATACTGTTGGTTGTATTGGGTACGATATTATACAGAACAATATAGGCATGTGGAATGGGTTGTCCCTGTGAATCGTATGCTGTACCGGATATCGAATATCCCATATAGGGAAGAGAAATATCAAAATTGGATAACATTGGGGCTTGTGCTGTAAGCGTAAATGGATAATCGGCTGAAATCGATGTCATCGTAAAATTGTTGATTGCCTTTGCCACGTAACTCTGGTCAGTAGCCAAGCCACCTATATGATATGAGCCATCCCAACGGGATTCTGCATAACGGAATGGAATCAGTGAATCGGGTTGAGAAGCATAGGCAACACCCACCATAATACCACTTAGAGGCTGATTATCAGTGCCTTTCACAATACCGCTGATCGAACCGAAATTATCATGCGGACCATCACAACGAATCATAACAATATTGACGCCTTCAACTTCCTGTTCGTCAGCATCAATTTCGATCACTCTGATATCGCCAGTCACCGGATCAATAAAGGACTGATCCCGATAACCTTGTTTATCTGCACGAAGTGAGTACGAACCAACAGCTACATTATTAAACACGTAATTACCCTGTTCATTTGTGTAAACAACTGCTTCGTTTTCAGGTACACCAGGATCGCCAGGATCGTGTGGTGGATTCCCGGGTAATACATTTTGGGAATGAAGAATAACTTTACATTGGGAAATGGCAATACCCTGATCATCGGTGATATTACCACTAATGGAGGCGGCATTGAGCATTGCAGCCACAGTTACAATAAGAAGAAAGATCCAAAATCTCAGTTTCATGTTAACCTCCTTGCTAACGGAAATATGAATGTGCAAAAGGTGAGCCACAATTTTCAAGAAAGTGTATCTTATTGTTTTTAAGGAGGTTATGAATTGACTGCGGAAGGAAGCAGAAACAATATGTGTTACACTGTAGTAACACCAGGGATCCGATTCAATAGTGTAACTAACATATTTTGTAATTAGTTATATTATATTTCAATACCGTATCATTCGAGAAACAATGTTACAAAGCTGAAACAGTAGCGCTTCATTGCCAGAAATTCAATTACAATGAGTAAAGAACCAAATGAGAGCGTCTCTATGATCCAAAATGATGCACAATGACCCAAGCGTTATTCTCCACAGCACATCTGATGTCCAGATGCCAATGATTCCAGAGTTACTGATACCTGGTTAAGATCCTTCTATTTTCCACTACTTCATCAAGACCATCTTTCTGACCAAGTGATCCTTTGCAGTATCAAGACGATAGAAGTAAACTCCGGAACTTACTTTTCCGCCATTTTCATTCAATCCATCCCATACGAACTTAAAGGTTCCGGCATTTGTATAACCATGCTGCAGAGTCCTGACCTTCTGTCCCCGAATGTTATATATGGAAAGGTCTGTATCCATAGCCTGCGGTATCTGGTATTCAATCGTGGTTGTCGGATTGAACGGGTTTGGATAATTGGGTGCAAGGCTTGGAATCCTGACCACTGACACCGGATCAGATACAGCAGTGCTATTTTGCTGGAATTTCAGTGATCCCGTAATATACTGACAATTTCTCACGTGGTTGAGGTTATCGATTGAAGCATACCATTCCGAGTTCGAAGGTACATTGTACATACATGATATTGCGATAGAATTTGCTACATAATTGAAAGCATCAGCAGTTAAAGCAAGCTGGTAGAACATGAAATTATCCGGATCCATCAACTGGAAATTAGCAGTCCCTGTCTCAGTGATCGTCTTATAAAGATTCGGTCTTGATAAAGCACCTGTGATATCATCCCAGATTACCGGCACACATAATACCTGCTGGGAGGCATCAACATCAACAACGATACGGCTATTCGGATCTACTGAAGGAGGAGTGACCTGGGTTACATTCACGATCGGCATTGTGTTGGGAATCGTTAATTGGTTATTGTAAACCTCACCATTCACGCTGTTGGTTGTGATATCGAGATACTGACTCGTCATCGTAGGCATTGAACCTATGGGAGAATCAGCTCTGACAGCGTAATGCCTTCCTTCACCAACGATGAATGTGCATGTGCCATCATTTTTCGTCACGCCTTCATTATCAAATACAAGAGACCCATCCTTCTCTGCCATGAGCAGGATACGTGCACCGTCAACAGGATTTTGAAGGCTGTCTGTGACAACGATATTGATCGTCGAAATTCCCTGTGAGTATCTTGGTGTGACCGGTGTCAGGAAACCATCACTACGGTTTTCAAAGACAGAACCGAAAGTCCAGCCCCAGCCATTTTCATAATCAAGTGGTGTATTGATCTGGTGATTGACAGGCTCCCAATGAATCCAATCCTCATCCCAGAATTCATTCCAAGTATGATCGACAGAATATGCCCCAATGCTTGTGCATGGTATCAAGGCAAGTCGGGCAGCAGCAGCGGTATAATCAGCGTGTTCTCCGCATCTGCCAAAGTGTTTGCGATAAATACGGACAGGCTGGTGCGGTCTTTCTGTATTCGATGTGAAACTTATGGTCGTGTCGATCCAATTCGTGATGGCATTGATCGCATCACCGGGTGCACCGTTCCAGTTCCTAACCGTCTGGCAGTTCATCAAGGCATCACGCAGGATAGGCAAAGTGTCATCCTGGCAGGTATAGAGAAATGATCTCCAGAACACTCCGGTTGGTGGTGCTGCAATATTGTTTGTATGAGACGAATTGCTTTCCACGACAGCCGGATTGATATAGGCAGGTATCTCATCCGTGATCTTGGGATGTACGATATACCAATAATAGATATCACGTGGAACATCCACATAGCTCACCGTGCTGTCAGCATTTATTCTTCTGTATCTTGTCGTTGTATAATAATCATCATCCGTGGTGGAAGAGCCATGATCGATGACTTCTACATATGGAAGATCAGCATCCATGGAATATATCAGTTGAGCATTTTCTGTCATCAATTGGGGATTCGCATAATTCGTCGATAAATATTGTACGGATGAATGGGCAACACAAAATGCCACTTCATCGATATAGGGGTCAACTGTACTATTGATCAATCCAGCCCATATCTCCTGCTTGGCAGATGTAAGCTGGGAAAGAATGTTCCCAAGATCTGCTCTTACCCAGGAAGGTGATTTCTGAATCGCTGTTACAGATGCAGGAATCAACTCGCCATAATTTGTGCAGTTCGACACAGTATGATTAATTGGACTATACTGCAGTCCCATGTATGTGCCCGCACGCAAGAGTGTATCAAAATGCAGACTGTCAACCGTGACCCATTCATCTCTTGATTGCGGATTTGTTTGAATTGATCCTTGCTGGAAGTGAGGAGATGTTACAGGCTCAGCTCGCCCAACGATTGTACCACCATCCAGATAATTGTCTTGTGTCATTCCTCTGGGAACTGCGAAGCATACAATTACGCTAAGCAGGATAACAATTGATAATATCGCTTTCATGGACACCTCACTCTGCCGTTTGGTTATTGATTATTTAGAAAGCAAGTTAGGAAGCAAGAAATAAATGTCAAGAATAATAGTAAAAATCTTTTGGACTAAATTGTCATCCTTGCAATAGCGAGGATCCATTTCTCCCTTATGGTAAGGGAGCGCTGTACTGAGCTTGTCGAAGTGATGCCCGAAGGGCAGAGAGTTAAAAAACGGGTTTACTGACGCAAAACCATACAATTATGTCATCCTTGCGAAGGCGAGGATCCATGTCTGTATGCCACTTTTAACTTTTAATTTTTAACTCTTAACTTACTCTGCCACCGGTAACCAAGGTGGTGGGTCTGCTGACACGGACCCCTACGAATCAAACTCATCCGGCATAAGACCTCCCTTAATCCCCCCTTGGGAAGGGGGGAAGTGCCACCTTCCCTTTATCCAAAGGGAAGGATATCTGCCACTCTTACTTCTTAACTCTTAACTCTTAACTCTTAACTTACTCTGCCACCAGTAACCTGTTCTCTGTTCCCTGTTCCCTGTTCCCTGTTCCCTTCTGCTCTGCCATTTTTAACTTTTAACTATTTTTCTTCTATTCCCCCACCATCATATTATCCGGTTCCTTGGGCAGGAATACATGGATCTTTGCTGCATGTTCCTTATCCAACGGGACTGTGAGGAAGAAGAAATTCTGTTCACCGAAATCGAGGAAACCTTTCATACGCTTATCATGATTGAGGGATTCGGCAAGAGGGCAATCCACGTGAGGAGTGTCACTGCCTATGACATTAAAGCATTTCATCCCGATTAGATTCGGACCATGCTTGAAATCTTTCGCAAATCTCTTGTTGTGCCAGACAATCTCATTTTTTGTGTTCAGGATCATGATGGACAGAAAAGGTGATGATACCATTTCTTTTCCAAGTTTTTCTATTAATTTATCCATAATGACACCTCCCATTGTATATTCATAATAAAATATCTCATTGTCAATGAATTTTGGAATATGGTAACAGGTGAAAGACACATATTTCCTGTTCATTTTTGTTTCTTTGTTTATATATTTATTAACTGCGTTATAAGTGGAAGTATTTTAATTCCTGCTCCTTGATTCCGTTTACAGAGATTAAAACATTGAGAGAATGATAATTACTTGTTTCTGCTCGGTAGGCTCATCTCCAT
>DAONDQ010000049.1:0-20670 GCA_035402645.1 Candidatus Cloacimonadota bacterium
GCCTGAAATGCTGATTATGACTGCATTCTACAGAATTGTAAATGACTTGTATTTCTTATTTTGATTTATGCTTGAGAGCAAGGTCATAAATTCTGTTCTTTTTCACCCCTGTAAGCTCTGATATTCTTCGTATAGAATCACTCCGGGACAGCCCTTCGACGCGAAAATCACGAAGGAGATGACGGATTTCCTCATCAGTTACGACAGCCGTCTCTGAACCGCCAATCAAAACAACGAATTCGCCCTTTAAAACCAGTTCTGTTTCATCACCCAGAAAATCAGATATTCTTCCCCTGTAATATGTTTCAAAAACCTTGCTGATCTCACGACCAATTACAATGATCCTGTCGCCCAGATGTTTCAGCCAGATATCAAGGGATTTTCGGAGGTTATGCGGTGCTTCGTAAAAGATGAGTGTTTCAGGATAGGTTTGAATTCTTTCAAGTAAATCCTGCTGCTCCTTCTGTTTCTCAGGCATGAATCCAAGAAAACAGAATTTATCAATCGGCATTCCAGATGCAGCAAGTGCAGGAACAAATGCAGTGGCACCCGGCAGGCAACAGACAGATATTTCCCTTGCAATGGCTTCCTTGACAAACAGGGAGGATGGATCAGAAATTCCAGGTGTCCCAGCATCTGTGATGAGAGCGATATCCTGCCCATTCAAGAGTAGATCGAGCCATTGTCCCGTACGTTTTTTTTCATTGAATTTATGATAACTCAGGACTGGTGTGGCAATATCGTAGTGCTTTAACAGAATTGATGATTTACGAGTATCTTCAGCCCCAATGAGCTTGACTTCCTTCAGAATACGTACCGCCCTGAAAGTCATATCCTCGAGATTCCCAATCGGAGTTGGTACAAGATAAAGGATACCTTTTGAATTCATACTTCTCCTTACATGATCATTCAAAGACTAATACCTTCCTACCTGTTCCCTGTTCCCTGCTTCAATCCCTGTACCTCTTGATCCTCACGGTCTGCACTGTGATGTTGTCATCACCGCCTTTCAGGTTTGCTTCTTCCACAAGGACATCACAAATATTCTCGAATTCGGTCATCCTGAGTTTTTCCAGGATGAGCCAGTCTGGTAGAGGGTTTGTCAGACCATCCGTGCAAAGAAGAAACATGTCCTGATAGGATAGCTTCACAGGTTTTCCGATATCGGGAGTATGATTGGGAGTGCCAAGTCCTCTTGTGATGAGATTCTTGGACGGATGCTCCCGAGCCATTTCCTGTGTAATGGCTCCACTATCGACCATTTCCTGTACCAGTGAATGATCGTTGGTGAGTTGCTTCATTTTATCATTACGGATCAGATACAGCCTGCTATCACCCACATGCGCGTAATATGCATGGTTTTTGACGATATATAAGACCACGACAGTAGTACCCATATTGCCGAATCGGGGATTTTTCACACAGTATTCCCGAATGCTGCGGTTTGCATGCTCGATCATATCCGCTAATGCTTTTTCCGGGGAATACAATGTCGAAATAAGCGGAAAACTCCTTTCAAAGGTATCGACTACCAACCTGGAAGCGATCTCACCTCCTGCATATCCGCCAATACCATCACAAATGATGAATACTTCCCCATTTTCAACGATAAAATGTCCGGCAGCATCCTGGTTGATGGAACGAACTTTCCCTATATCAGTACCTGAACAGTACTCGATCACATAATTCACGTTGACTTCCCTTGAATGTTATTTGATAGAAAACCTACTTATCATTTGTGGGGCTATTCACATCAAAAACACGATAAAGAGGTCCTGTGCTGGGCCAATATTGCTTGGGGAAATTGAAGTTAGGATTAATGACAAATTCGTACTTTCCAGCACTATCCGAAGACGTTGTTTGTGTATCGCTTAAAACTTCACCGGATTCGATCACACCTTCACTATCCAATACAAAAGGACTGATGGAAGAAGATGTGTTGTCTACTTTATAATAAGGCAGAACCATTACGGAATACAATGCACTTGATTTGGAACTATAACGATAAGTAATGGGAAAATCACTTACATTGCGTATGGAAAGGATATAAGTGGCAGGTTCGTTAATGGCAAATGCACTCTTTTCAGCACCTGTGGAATCGACGACCATACAGGTCACTTCAAGATATTCACCCTTGGTTACTGAATTCTGTGCATACAGAAAACCGGAAAACATTCCGATAAAAACAATTCCAATCAGTATGAGCGCTTTCATTTTTCCTCCATTTATCATATATGACAATATTAATCATGCTTTCATTCAATCAGAATCAAAATTCATTCCAATTAAACCTCAATAGAGAATTTAAAGAATACAGAATATCTGTCAAATATTACATTCAGACTTCTTTCATTTGAAAGAAAAACTGGGATTGTTTTAAGTACAGAATTATATAGATTTATTGCCCAAGCGATCGTTCTAATCTTTCCGTGATTGTTTTCCTATCTGGATACTCACTAGTATGATCAGCAGCACAAGAAGTACAATCAGCAGAATACCAATGATAAAACCGAACCAAGAGCCACCGAACATCCATCCACCCCATCCATTCATCATATGATACATGTTGAACTCCTTTGATTACATATGGAACATACTTCCTTACATAGAAAGTATATTCAGGATAATTTCATATCAAAATGACAAGATCAATACCTTCTTCCAGGAATAGCAGTGAACAATCGCCAGGCATAGGTTCTATTTCCCGAACTGACATATTTAACTTTGGATGAACTATTTGCTTGACGATGATGCACACCTCGTCGTCGTGAACCTGAATCATTTTTAAAATCGGTGGAGCGAGTATGATTACGAAGATTGGTTTCTCATTTCTTTTTTCCTGTTTGGTATCAATCGGTACGGCTGCTACAATCAGTGGCTTCGTGACGCACAAGGAAAGCTCTGAACCCATGGAATATGTAAATGTTCAGGTCACGGAGATCCAAGCTGGAACGCAATCAAACAAGAAAGGCTATTATGTGATCACAATCCCCAAAGAAGGCACCTATACCCTGCGTGCTTCCATGATCTCCTATACCACACTCACGCATACATTTGAAATCAAGAGTACTGATGAGAACATCCAGTATAATATTCCTTTGGATAAAGCCGCCGTTGAAATGGCTAAGACAGTGGTTACAGCCAAGGCTGAAGAAGATGAGGTAAATTCGCCAACCATTCATGTCGGAACCATCAGGCAGACAACGGAAGATATCCAGAATACAGTATCTGTCGCAGAAGCAGATGTATTCAGGTCGGTGATGACCTTACCGGGAGTAACACCCATTTCAGACTTTTCGAGCGGTCTATACATTCGTGGAGGCAGCCCTGATCAGAACCTGATACTATTAGATGATATCGATGTCTATAATCCAAATCACTTCGGTGGAATATTCAGTACATTCAATGCAGATGCGGTAGATAAAGTAGAATTGCTGAAGGGGGGTTATCCTGCAAAATATGGTGGGAGGCTCTCTTCAGTTCTCGATGTGACGAATCGTCAAGGTAACAGAAATTTCAGCCAGGGTGTTGCCAGGCTCAGTCTGATCAGCAGTAATGCAACCTTGGAAGGTCCGTGGAATCTTGGGGACGAAAAAGGTTCATATATGTGTTCTTTCAGGAGAACTTATGTTGATTTGATCAAAAACATATTCGATCTGCCTGACTACTACTTTTATGATGGACACATCAAACTGAATTGGGATATTTCAAACACTGATAAAGTCAGCACCAGCATGTATACGGGAAAGGATAATCTCGATATGGACGTTGGTGCCAACATTCACTTAGATTGGGGTAATACAACCGCAACTTCTCAGTGGATGCATATCTTCAGTCCGACACTCTTTTCCCAGTTCATTCTTGCAGGAAGCCAATTCAAGAGTCATTTCATCCAATCATCCGAGAATGGTGAAGATTTTAAAAGATTGAACGGGATTGATGACATCACATTGAAAAATATCAGCAATTGGAAAGTCAACAACGATCACCAGGTCGATTTCGGTTTTGATGCAAAATGGAATCGGACATATCTGATCGGTTCTTCAGCCTATCAGTATGACCCCAATTCCATGCCGGATGTAACGGTGAAAGCGCTTACAACGTCCATGTTCATCCAGGATGCCTGGGCATTGGATCAGAACTGGACTTTCCAACCAGGATTGAGATTTTCATGGTATAAAACCCTCAGTATTTCCCTGAAAAGTCCTCCGGGAGCATCATATGTAAATCTCGAACCGAGACTCTCCCTCCGCAGGAAATTGGGGGAATCTGCAAATGTATATGCAAGTTACGGTAGATATCACCAATACCTGACTTTACTTTCCGAGGGTGAGAGCACACCCTTCGATGTCTGGATGCCGCTGGATGGTACATTAAAACCTGGAATTTCGAATCATTATATTGTAGGTTTTCGCAAAGAATTATCAATATACTTCGGAATGGATTTGGAAATGTATTATAAGAATTATCTGAATCTGCTTGAATACAATCCAGCTACCGATTATACTTGGAATAACGAAACAGGTACCTTGAAAGATACCTTCTATACAGGAAAAGGACATACAATCGGCACAGATTTCATGTTGCGCAATGAATGGAATGGATTAAAAGGATTCATCAGTTATACATTCAGTAGGACGCAAAGAAAAATGGACGGTATGAACATCAACCCGCAAACGCATGCATCTGAGTATTTCTACCCAAAATATGACCGAACTCATTCCATTAATCTTGTCGAGAACTTCAATATCTCTGAGAATACGGGATGGCAACTTTGGGGTGCAGATTTCAAGGTGGGTATGAATTTCGTATATGCAACCGGACAACCTTCTAATAAACCGGAGCAAGTGTACTTTGACGGACAGCAATACCAGATATTATACAGCTATCAGGATCGAACTCGTTTGCCTGCCTACAGTCGAGTTGATATCAGTACAAAATACGAGTGGCAGAAAAAATGGGGTTCCATCGAGCCTTATATCGAAGCCATTAATATCCTGAATCATAAGAACGTAAGTTATCGTAGCTATTATATAATCCCTGACGATAATGGCGGGTATAAATTGAAGTCATCCGACAGCACTCAATTCCCCTTCCTTCCCTTTATTGGGATTAATATCACTTGGTAGGAGGAACAAAATGAAAAAACTCATACTTCTATTCATACCAGTTCTCTTGTTACTTTCTGCATGCAGTGACCTTACTTCTCCGAAGAGATTCAAGGAATCGCAATATACATTAAGCGCACTCCTAATTGCTGGTACCAGTATTTCTCCCATGAATCCTGTTATTGTGGGAAAGAGTGTCGATATAAGCCAGTTGAATTCGCCTGATATGTTCATTAGTAATGCAGTCGTCAACATTACAGAGAGTTTTCAGGAAGCCGAAATCACTACCTTTGGATTGGTTCCCTATAGTATACCAGTCCCAAATTCAACAGATATGATCACGGTGTATATTGATCCGAATCACCATTTCATACAGCCAGAACATAAGTATCACATTGAAATTCAGATACCAGGATATTCCAAAACAATCATCGCAGAGACAACGGTTCCCAAACAAGCTCAATTAGAACCTGACTACAACCACCTCAATATTCCGGGTCAGGGATTTTCGCTCACATTATCTGATTCTCTCCCCGTTATCCCTTTCAATCGTGTAAATGCGGATTATCCACTTGCCTTGAAAGTTGATGGGGAACAAACAGTGAATACTCTGTTTGAATTGTATTGTCTCGAGGATTTCTCAACAGACCTGGAGTTCACTACCACCTTTCTTGGACAAGAGCATCCTCCTGCTTCCATGGAATCAGATTATTATGCATCATCCGGTGAGACCATTCGACGAATCAATTTCCTTGCCCGTATGATTTCCAAGCAAGCCGACGATGGGCAGTATTACATACTTTTGAATGATTACAAACAGGGTTTCATCTTTTATGGAAGATACATGGTAACCTCAAACGTGATCGATGATAACTACTATTATTATAAGTTCAAGTCAGATGGCTATCTGTATGGGGGAGTTGTAAACGGCATCGGCTGTTTCGGATCGGAATCCGGGGGAACAATGTATACGAAAATTGTAAAATAATGATAAAAAGGCACTCAATGAGTGCCTTTTTCTGTATATGGGAAACACATCGTCTCGCAAGGAGATATGGAATAAAATATATCTTGACTCTGGCTTATTGAAAACATAATCATATAAAGTGAACTTGAAAGAAAGGAGTTATCATGTTTAATTTTGTTTCTTTGAAAGTTAAGTGTCCCCACTGCGGAACTTCCTTCATGGATGAAGAGCATCAGATCGATAATCTCCCGAGCATCAGACTATCCCTGAAATATAACGGGCAAACAGGGAATATCTGGCTTTCTTCCATTTATGGAAGTTACAATATCGATACTGAACTCCCAGTTAAGGAAAATGATATTGCTGAATTTTCATGCCCCCACTGCAAAAAACCACTTACAAGTCAGGAATTATGCTCAGTTTGTAACGCACCCCTAGTAGATTTTAATCTTGCCGAAGGTGGAATGGTCAGTATCTGTTCCCGCGCAGGATGCAAGAAACATAATGTAGAGTTCGAAGACCTTTCTACAGCACTTGCTCATTTTTATGAAGATTTTGCCTATCGTGGGCAACAGACACCTGACGTGAAAGACTCCTTGAATCAACCATCCACAGGTAACGATGAACTTCAGGAGCATAAGGCAATTATTGAAACCGGAACCTACCTCCATTCCTTCTGTCCATATTGCCGAAAGAGTTTGAATGATCATGATATGCTCAAGTTGAAAATTGAAAAGGAAAATGGAGAGACAGGATTCCTGATGCTGAGTCCCTACCTGAATGTCTTCACCCATAAATCAACGATCCAGTTGCCTGAAAAGACTTCCGTGAAGGGAGTTAAATGCTGGCACTGTGACCATAGTTTGAAGGTTGAGGAAGAATCCTGCCCGAAATGTGGTTCCGAACTAATCCGCATCCAGATCGCCACATTCACGAAGATGGCTGATTTCTACATTTGCTCAAAGAAAGGCTGTACCTGGCATGGTTTGAGTGATGAAGATCTAAACAGTATCATACTCGAAGATAGCAAGGAATGGTAATATGTTTGAAATCGTCCGCAAAGATGAGATGGCGAAAGGCTCCATCATTCGCTTTGATATTAGCGCACCCGCAATTGCCAGGAAGATAAAAGCCGGACAGTTCGTAATTCTGCGTATCAATGAGACAGGAGAAAGAATACCTCTCACCGTTGCGGATGTAGATCCATTCAGCGGTTCAATCACAATTATCTTCCAGGTAGTCGGAAAAACCACTGCCCTCATGCGTTCCCTAAAAGAAGGAGGGTTCATCAGGGATGTTGTAGGTCCCCTCGGAAGACCCGCCCATGTGGATAAACTGGGGACTGTCATCGTCGTTGGTGGAGGAACAGGGATTGCAATCCTTCATCATATCACGAAAGCTCTGAACCAGGTTGGAAACAATATACTGGGAATCATTGGAGCAAGAACGAAGGAACTGCTGATCCTCGAACATGAAATGGAATCGTTATGTGATGAATTGGTGGTCACTACAGATGATGGTACTTATGGTATGCAGGGATTTGTCACAGACCCCTTAAAAAAGTATCTTGATGAAAGGGACGATGTGAAACTGGTTTATGCCATTGGTCCAATCGTGATGATGAAGAATGTTTGTAATTTAACCAAAAAATACGATATCCCAACCATGGTAAGTTTGAATCCCGTCATGATTGATGGGACCGGAATGTGCGGTGGATGCCGCGTGACTGTCGACGGCAAGACCCAATTTTGCTGTGCTGATGGGCCGGACTTTGATGGCCATAAAGTCGACTTCAATGAATTGGAAAAGCGTAATTCAATGTATCTAAAGGAAGAAAAAGACGCTTTGCTGTACTCCATCCGTTAACACATACGACTTGGAGAGCGCCAATGCTTGACTATGACGTAAAGTACCTCAAGTATAAGACTTATCTCAATACTTACTGTCCCCATTGTAACAACAGTTTGAATGTAAAGATCAAGGATAACGACTTTATCCTTTTCAATGGGGTCTTCAAAGGCCAGGACATGACCCTGAAGCTTAGCCCCTACCTCGATGTATTTGAAGTAGAGACATCCATCCCCATAGAGCCAGGTGAAGTTCTTGATGATTTACTGTGCCCTCAATGCAAAAAGAGCCTTCTCTCCAAGGAAATCTCCTGTGGCGAATGTAACTCACCTGTTGCCAAGATCATTATTTCAGCCTATTCAAAACTGATACCCTTCTTTATCTGTCTCAAATACGGATGTGAATGGCATGGGCTGACCAAAGCCGATGAAAGAAAGATTAAGCTGAAAATTCCCAGACAGGAGATGCCGGAACAGGATCAGAAACTACGCATACACAATTTTCAGGAAGTCCCCTATGGATTAACCACAGAACTGGCTCAACTGGAAGCAGGTCGATGTCTCCAATGTGCAACTCCCAAGTGCGTTGAAGGCTGTCCTGTTGGTGTCGATATCCCCGCCTTCATCAAATTTATCCGTCAGGATGACTTTGATGGTGCTGCCAAGAAGATCAAGGAAACAAATATTCTTCCTTCTGTTTGCGGTCGTGTTTGTCCCCAGGAAGACCAATGTGAGAGCAAATGTGTCTTGGGAATCAGGGATGAACCAGTAGCAATCGGTAATTTGGAGAGATTTGTCGCTGATTTCGAAAGGAAAATGGATTTAGTCAAACCACCTATGGTGGCTGCCAGAAGGAACAAAAAGATCGCTGTCGTTGGTTCAGGACCCGGTGGTATCACAGTTGCCGGAGATCTTGCGCAATTGGGATATTCAGTTACAATGTATGAAGCCCTTCACGAACCTGGTGGTGTCTTGGTCTATGGCATTCCGGAGTTCCGTCTGCCGAAATCGATTGTCGGTTTTGAAATTGATTATCTACGGAAACTCGGTGTCAAGATCGAACTGAATCACGTGATTGGCACCATCTATACCCTGGATGAATTACTGGAAAACTTCGATGCGGTATATCTTGGTGTTGGAGCAGGACTTCCCAAGTTCATGGGTATTGAAGGTGAGAATCTCTGTAATATTTTCTCTGCAAATGAATATCTTACGAGAATCAATCTCATGAAGGCTTATCGATTCCCTGAATATGACACTCCTCTTCCCAAGGGCAACCATGTCGTTGTCATCGGTGGTGGCAATGTAGCCATGGACTGTGCCCGTTGTGCACTGCGTACGATCACAGGTGAAGTGACGATCGTGTACCGCCGTTCCCGTAAGGAACTCCCGGCAAGAGCAGCAGAAATCCATCATGCTGAAGAAGAAGGAATCAAGTTTAAGCTGTTAACGAATCCGGTTCGGTTCATCGGTAATGATCTGAATTGGGTGAAGGGAATGGAATGCATTAAAATGGAATTAGGTGAACCTGACGAATCCGGTCGAAGAAGACCGGAACCGGTGAAGGATTCTAATTTCTTGATCGATACCGACCTGGTCATTGTAGCGTTGGGTACTGACCCGAATCCGATTATCTTCAACACTACACCTGATCTGAAAAGAAACCGTTGGGGTTATATCGATGTGAATCCCGAAACCATGGAAACATCCCTACCCAACGTATATGCAGGTGGCGATATCGTCACGGGAAGCGCAACGGTGATTCTTGCCATGGGTGCAGGAAGAATAGCAGCCAAGGCAATTCATAAAAAGTTATCCGGTAAAACTGGAAAATAAAGAAAATCAAATAAGTGATACAAGAAGACCCTGCATAGAGGGTCTTCTTTATACGAAGAGGTAGTTGTGATATATGGCATCGGAACAGACTTGATTGAAGTAAGTAGAGTAGAAAAGCAATTGGATAAGGATCAGGGTTTCAAGGAAAGAGTCTACACACCTGTTGAAATCGAATATTGCGATCCGAAAAGACACCATCCGCAGCACTATGCAGCACGCTTTGCTGCAAAGGAAGCTTTCATGAAGGCATTGGGAACCGGTTGGCAGGAGGGAGTTTCTTTTCATGAAATCGAAGTGATCACTTCACCTAATGGAAAGCCTGAATTAAAATTATACGGCAAAACTGCAGAAATAGCTGCTGCCCGAAATATCACATCCATGTTCGTTTCCTTGTCACATCTGACAAGTTTTGCCATGGCAATCGTAATATTGGAACAGTAACACCGTAGGGATAGACCCATGTGTCTATCCGATGATTGCAAAGAAGGATAAACACAAGGGTTTATCCCTACAAACCTTACTTCAATATACCCAATTCCTTCCCTATCTTGATGAAGGAATTGATAGCCCTGTCCAGATGGAACAGCGAATGAGCTGCGGTTAATTGAACTCTTATGCGTGCCTTCCCGACTGGTACTACTGGATATGTGAACCCAATTACATATATTCCCTCTTCCAAAAGACGATCCGCCATCGTGACAGCAAGATTCTCATCATAGATCATCACTGGTACAATCGCTGTCTCACTGGAAATCACATCGAAACCTGCTTCCATCATGCCCTTACGGAAATAGTTGGCATTCGTGACCAGATGATTACGGAAATTTGTAGACTCCGTCAGCATATCCAGAACCTTCATCACAGCCCCGACGATAGGAGGTGCAACCGTGTTTGAGAAAATGTAAGGTCTTGATCTCTGACGAAGAAATTCTATCACATCCCGGCTTCCCGATATGCATCCACCTGAAGCACCGCCAAGAGCTTTTCCAAAGGTGGTCGTAATAATATCGACTCTCCCCTGGACTCCGCAATGCTCGATTGTACCTCTTCCAGTTTCACCAATATAACCGGTTGCATGGGAGTCATCCACCATGACCAATGCATCATATTGCTCTGCCAAATCACAAATCTTGGGTAAGTTGGCGATATCTCCATCCATGGAAAACACACCATCGGTAACGATCATTCTATATTTCAGGTCTTTTGTCTTTTGAAGCGCTATTTCCAATTCAGCCATATCTGCATGAGCATAACGATAACGCTGTGCTTTGCAAAGGCGGACACCATCGATGATGGAAGCATGATTCAGTGCATCGGAAATGATGGCACAGTTCTCATCCAACAAAGGTTCGAAAACACCGCCATTGGCATCGAAACAGGAAGAATACAGGATTGTATCTTCCATTCCAAGAAATTCTGACATCTTCTTTTCAAGTTGTTTATGTATGTCCTGTGTTCCACAGATAAAACGAACAGATGCAAGCCCAAATCCCCATTCATCTAATGCCTTCTTGGCTGCCTTCACAACTTCAGGGTGATTTGCCAATCCCAGGTAGTTATTTGCACAAAAATTGATGACCTTTTGACCATCGGATAATGTGATCTCTGCATTCTGAGGCGAACCCAGAATTCTTTCAGTCTTGAACATCCCTGATGCATTGATCTCTTCGAGCTGCTTCCTGATATCTCCATGGAACTTCTTGGACATGATTACCTCTTTCTATGTATATACATTGAACTCCAAAGCTCTTGAAATGGCATTCCTGTCAATAAAATAAGCGCTCTTCCCAACTAGTAGAAAGAGCGCTTACATGGTTTACTGAAAAGGTTCAGTAATGTTATTTATGAATGATACATCTCCATGATCTCATTCTTTGTCTTACCCAATATCCCATATTTCTTACCCACTTTGACAAATGCATCCAGTGCTTTTTCCAGATGATGTCTTTCATGAGCTGCTGAGATTTGGGTACGAATCCTTGCCTTACCCTGAGGTACGACCGGGAATACGAAACCAATAGCATAGACACCTTCATCGAACAGGTCACGGGCAAAGTCCTGTGACAATTTCGCATCAAACAGCATTACGGGGACAATGGGTGTATCTCCTGGTTGAATGACAAAACCTGCTTCAATGAGGTTCTTTCTCCACCAGTTGGCATTCATTTCCAGTTTATCACGGCGTTCCGTTGTCTTGGAAAGAATATCCAACACTCTGATGACACCAGCCACAACAGGTGGAGCAATCGTATTTGAGAATAAATAAGGTCTTGCCTTTTGGCGGCACATCTCGACCAATTCCTTTCTGCCCGATACACAACCGCCGGAAGCTCCGCCAAGTCCCTTTCCGAATGTGGTGGTAATGACATCGATCTTTCCCATCACATTACATAACTCGTGCGTACCTCTGCCTGTCTTCCCTATGAAACCGGAAGCATGTGAATCGTCCACAAGGATCATGGCATCATACTTTTCACAGAGGGCAACCATCTCATCAAGCTTGGCTACGTCACCATCCATGGAAAACACCCCGTCGGTAATGACGAGCTTGTTTCGCTTATCAGCATGAAGCTGGAGTTTCTCTTCAAGATGCTCCATATCGGAGTGCTTATATGTATCCTGGACAGCCTTGCACAAACGGATCCCATCGATCAGGGAGGCATGAACCAGACGGTCGGAGATCATCACATCCTCTTCAGTCAGGATTGCTTCAAAAACACCGCCATTCGCATCCATGCAGGATGGAAATAGGATCGTGTCTTCTGTTCCCAAGAATTCAGTTACTTTCTTTTCAAGTTCCTTATGAATATCCTGCGTTCCGCAAATGAATCGAACAGAGGACATTCCATATCCTCTTGCATCCAAACCTTCATGGGCAGCCTTGACAATATCAGGATGACTGGATAGACCAAGATAGTTATTTGCACAGATGTTGATTACTTTCCTCAGTGGTGCTCCGGGAGGGAATTCCACTTCAATTTCGGCATCCTGTATTGAATGAATATACCTTTCAATCTTGAAGATACCTGCATCCTGCATACCTTTCAGTGTCGTCTGGTATGTGGAACGGACTTTATCACTGTATGCCATTTTCCCTCCTATTTTGCTAAGAATTCCTGTACAAGCTTCGTTATCTTATTCACACTGTCAAAAGCCTCAGGACCTGCCTTTTCGTCGGGAATGGAAATCTTATACTTGTTTTCCAGGAATCTTTTCAGGGAAACCATCGAGAAGGAATCAACGATTCCACCGGTGATGAGGGGAGTATCATAACCTATCTCTTCATCCGGATCTTCGAGGTATTCCTTGATCACATAAGCCAGTACAATGTCACGAATTTCGTCCATAATTGAAATCTCCTTTATTTTTTATGTTGCTATTTTTCGTATTCTTTGTTATTTATTCTATCATCTTTACATTCACACACAGAGATTAATCGTCTTCAAGTGTGGACGTATCCCCGATTTCTTCACCCCACTCCTGTGCCTTCAAGACTCGACGCATGATCTTGCCGCTCCTGGTCTTTGGTAAATTGGGTACAAATTCAATTTCCTGCGGCATGGCGAGTGGAGAGAGCTTCTTGCGGATGAAGTTCATGATATCCAAATCCATTTCTTCACTCGCTTCAAACCCTGGTTTCAAGCAGACAAAAGCTTTTACTACTTCCATATTCACGAAATCAGGTTTGGAAACCACCGCAGATTCAGCTACAGCAGGATGTTCCAGCAGGGCAGATTCCACTTCGAATGGACTGACAAGGTGTCCGCCGGTATTAATGATATCATCGTCTCTCCCAACAAACCAATAATATCCGTCCAAATCGATATATGCTCTATCACCCGGTAGATACCAGCCATTCTTGAATTTTGCCTGGTATGTTGCTTCATTATTCCAGTATGTGCGCATCATGGCAGGCCATCCCGGCTTAAATGCGATCAAACCGATCTTCCCGGTTTCCCTGATAGGCTCGAAAGTTTCTGTATCAACAACACAGGCTGTGATTCCAGGGAAAGGTTTCCCCATTGAACCCGGCTTGATCTTCATGTCAGGATAATTCGATATCATAATGGATCCGGTTTCCGTCTGCCAATAAGAGTCGTGGAATTTCAATCCGAAAACTTTATCTGACCAAACAACGGCTTCGGAATTTAACGGTTCACCCACGCTTGCCAGATGTCGAAGACTGGATAAATCGTACTGCTTGATGACATCATCCCCGGCTTTCATCAGGGAACGAATTGCTGTTGGTGCCGAATACCAGACCGTAACCTTGTGCTTCTGAATGAAGCTGTACCATGCGTCCGCAGAAAATCCCATATCATTGACACATTGCGTAACACCCATTGTCCATGGACCGATAATCCCGTAGGAAATACCAGTAACCCAGCCAGGATCTGCAGTGCACCAGTAAATATCATCATCTTTGAGGTCGAGTACCCACTTAGTCGTCAGATATTGCGAAATCAGGGCATAATGGACATGTTTGACCCCTTTGGGCATACCGGTTGTACCAGATGTATAATGAAGAAGTGATGGAGATTCTGCAAGCGTCGGGTATGTTTCAAACACATCCACGCGTTCAGCATCCTCCATATTAAAGGCAACTTCCCGATCTTGCAGCGGGCTTTTCTGATTATCATCGACAATGATGATATGACGGAGTTTGGGAAGTTTATCCAGTATCTTTCTTATTTTACTCACATGCTTTTTCTGGGTGAATATGGCACATGTCTCGGCATTTTCGAGACGTACCAGGAGAGATTCATCACCAAAGGCTGAAAAAAGAGGTTGTGCGATAGCTCCAGATTTTAGAACTCCAACAACACCAATATATAATTCAGGAATTCGATCCATGAACATGCAGACACGTTCTTCAGGCTGAATACCCAGATCCCTTATGAAAGTGGCAATTGTATTACTTAGTTGGCGAATATCGTTGTATGTATAATTCTTTTCTCTACCACCCAGACCTTCATATTTCAGGGCAAGTTTATCACCTTTCCCTTTCAGGCAAATACGGTCTGTGCAATACCACCCAATATTAATCACATCTCCGGGCTTGTATTCGAGTTCACGTTCAGAGATTTCCCAGGAAAAGTCTTTTACACGTTCATCATAAGAACCAATGTTTGACATGTCTCGTACCCCTCTGTGTTATTTTGAATGTCAAATGAATGAATTTCACTCATTATTCATTTATGAAAATCGATTTAACAAAGATTTTGTCAATAACAATTTAGGGGTTTAGCAGAAGGTGTTAGGTTCTAGGTTTTAGGTGCTAGGAGAATAACTGAGCTTCTTATAAATGGAGTGAGATATTGGGGTGGATAATTCCGATTTGCCACTGCAACCACTGGTTGCATCAATCCCATTCAAACTGCGTTTGAACTGCCAAATTGAATTCGCCAGCCCGATAAATATTGCAGAATTTCCTATCGCTTATTGATGAGATCCTTCATTGTTCGAATTGCTTCGGGCAAACCGCTGAATACTGCACGGGAAATAATACTGTGTCCTATGTTATATTCTTCTATCATTTGTAATTGCACCAATCTGTGCACATTATGATAATTGATCCCATGTCCTGCAACGACTCTCATGTTGGCGGAACGTATCATCTTACAGGCTTTCTCGATGCGCTTCAATTCTTCCTCGATTTCCTTATCCGTTTTGCAGTTTGCATAACGTCCGGTGTGAATCTCCACAGCATTTGCCTTATAGCGGTCAGCGAGTTTGATCATCTCAGGATCTGGCTCGATGAAGACAGATACTTCAATGCCGGCAGCCTTCAATTCCTCGATAAGTTCTTCCATCTTGCGGGGAGAAATGTCCAGTCCGCCTTCAGTTGTCAGTTCCTCCCTCTTTTCCGGTACAAGAGTCACGGTATGAGGCATCAGGTTCTTGGCAATGGTCACCATCTCGGGAGTGGCAGCCATTTCCAGGTTCAGTCTGGTCTGAATGGTATCTTTCAGGAGTTTCACATCACGGTATTGTATATGACGTCTGTCTTCGCGTAAATGAACGGTGATCTGGTCTGCTCCATTCTGTTCCGCGATGAAGGCTGCGTAGATTGGATCGGGTTCAATACCCATACGGGCTTGACGAATGGTTGCAATGTGGTCGATATTTACACCGAGTTCTGCCATGATAACTCCTCGCTAAAAAATAACAGCCGTCACGAGTACGGCTGTTTTATGAATGGTGCAGAAGGCGGGACTTGAACCCGCACGCCCTATTAAAAGCACAAGATCCTTAGTCTTGCGTGTCTGCCAATTCCACCACTTCTGCTTATGTATTATTTATTAACAGGAGCAGGCTTTGTTGTCTGCTTTAACTGCTTGAACAGCTTACTGCTCTGGGGTGTCTGGCTACCTGAGAAATCAGAATGCTTAACGGTCAATGCAAGAATGATGCAAGAGATCAGAAATGCACCACCGAATATCTTCGTCCATTTCTGTAAAGCTGCTGAACCGCTGGAACCACCCAGCACGTTTTGAGCTGCTCCGCCGAGATTGCTGTCCAATCCGCCCTTTGAACTCTGGGCAAGAATGATCAGAATCAAGACTACCGCTATGGCAACATGCACTAAGAGTAATGTATAAAACAATAACATCTCTACTCCAACATTAATGATTGTGCTTTTTTATTTGGTACCCGTATATTGTCAATGGAAAATTCAAAGTAAAGGTCATTATCCTTCATGAGCTTATTGAAGAAGGCTATAAAGGATAATAGCTCCTACACGACTCCCACAGCCTTCCTTAATCTCTCCAATGTCTGGGCAGCGATCACCCTGGCTTTTTCAGCTCCATGTTTCAGCATATGATCGATATAGGGTTTATCGCTCATGATGGCTTCGTATCTTTCCCGTAATGGTGCAAGATGTGAGTTCATCACTTCAAACAATTCCTGCTTGGCGTGTCCCCAACCCATGCCACCTGCAAGATATCTCTGCCTAAGAGCTTCAATCTGCTCAGTTGTCCCGAACAACTTGTAGAGAGAGAATATACTGCTGTCATCCGGATCCTTGGGCTCTTCCAATGTCTGTGAATTTGTCACGATCTTCATGAGCTGTTTTCTCAGTTCCTTTTCGGGTAGGAAGATCGGAATTGTATTATTATAGCTCTTGCTCATTTTCCTGCCGTCGAGTCCGACCACCGTCTCTGTCTCTTTTGTTGCAAGAGGTTCGGGAACTTTCAACAGGGGAGCCTGGTAATTGAAATTGATGCTTTCCGCAATATCGGATGCCATCTCGAGATGCTGGAACTGGTCCTTTCCCACCGGGACTACGTCTGTATCAAATAGAAGAATATCCGCTGCCATCAGGACAGGATATGTATATAAGCCCATATTCACATCTTCATCCACGTCCTTGCCTGCTTCCCTATTCGCCTGCACCATTGCCTTGTAGGCATGCGCACGGTTCATCAAACCCTTGGGCGTGAACGCCATGAGGATGGTGGATAATTCAAATGTCTCCGGGACATCCGACTGCTTATAGAAGAGCATTCTTTCAGGGTCAAGTCCGCAAGCAAGCCAAGCCGCTGCCACTTCATAGATCATCTGACGCATCAGATTGGCATCTTTGACTTGGTTAAGCGCATGGTAATCTGCAATGAAATAACGGGCTTCATAGGTCTTTGCCAATTCAAGTGCAGGACGAATGGCTCCCACATAATTTCCTATATGCGGAATACCCGTTGGCTTGATACCGGTCAATGCTATCTTGCGTGACATACTTTCTCCTTTCTTAAAACCACGAAACACACGAAATACACGAAACAAAAAACAAGAAAATTCTATAAAACTTTTTATAAGTGCAATTCTACTTCTGCAACTCTTACTTCTTAATTCCTATGAGATCGTATTCCCAGTTATCGATGATCTTGACCTTTACGATATCTCCGGGTTTGAAGCTTCCCTGTTCCAGGTAGACCTTGCCGTCGATCTCAGGTGCATCGAAATACGTTCTGCCAATCCACTTGTATTCAGGCAAATCACTCTTACCGTCGATCATGACATCCAGTTTCCTGCCCACAAAAGATGCGAGGAATGCAGAGGATATCTCCTGCTGTATCTGCATCAGTTCATCTTTTCTTTCCTGGGCTATCTTATGCGAAACAGAATGTGATTTCTTTGCAGCTGCAGTTCCTTCTTCCGCTGAATAAGTGAATACACCCAGTCTGCCGAACCTCTGTTCGATAATGAACTGCTTCAATTCTTCATAATGTTTCACGGTTTCACCAGGAAAGCCAACAAGCAGCGTGGTTCTCAGAACCGCATCAGGTATCCTGCTGCGGATCATATCCAGCGTGGTGGTAATATTCTCTTTTGTATTCCCTCGATTCATGCTTTTCAGAATCGTATTGCTGATATGCTGAATTGGGATCTCGAAATACCTGCAGACCTTGGGCAGTGCTGCAATCGTGTCGATCAATTTTTCGGTGATCCGATTCGGATGAAGATACAGAAGCCGTATCCATCGAATATCCTCGATCTCATGCAGGGCTTCCAGCAATTCCGAAAGATGGGATTCACCATACAGGTCTTCCCCATATCTTGTCGTGTCCTGGGCTGTTAGGATGAGTTCCCTGACACCTTTGCCAGCCAGCCTTTTTGCCTCTTCAACAAGCACCTCGATCGGCTCGCTCGTTAGTTTTCCCCGGATTGCGGGTATGGCGCAATAACTGCACCAGTTATTACAACCATCACTGATCCGAAGGTATGCATAATGACTTGGTGTCAGTATCTTTCTTGGAACATCGCATTCGAGAACTTCCGGAAATAGGGTTTCGAAACCCGTAAAATCCTTCAGATCGATCCAGTCATCGACTTCAGGGATCAGTTGTTCCAATTCGCTTTTATATCTTTTTACAAGACAGCCTGTTACCACCAGTTTTCTGCACTTCCCATTCTCTTTCCACATAGAGGAATCCAAAATCGTCTGAATCGCCTCTTCCTTGGCATCGTTGATGAATCCGCAGGTGTTGATGATGATCAGGTCAGCTTTATCGATCTCATCTGTATATTGATAACCATAGCATTCCGTGATTCCCGCAAATACTTCACTATCCACGAGATTCTTGGAACAGCCGAGACTGATGAGATGATACAGGTTTCTCTTCATATGAATCTATGACAGCAAATGAATGAACAGGCCTGAACGCAGCTTGGGTTCAAACCAAGTGGATTTGGGAGGCATGATCTCACCCGCATCCGCAATATCCATCAATTCATCCATGGAGGTTGGATACATGGCGAAAGCAACTGCTTCCTTTCCCGTATCCACGCGCTTCTGGAGCTCTTCAAGTCCTCGAATCCCACCGACAAAATCAATTCTCTTTTCTGTACGGGGATCATGAATCGCCAGGACCGGTTCGAGCAGATTATCCTGGAGTATGGATACATCCAAGGATTTGACCGGACTATCTGTCGGATAAGTTCCCGGTTTTGCATTGACAATATACCACATTCCATCGAGATACATCCCGAATTCATGCGTCTTTTGAGGATGATACGGCTTATCCTTTCCGAATACCCTTACATCGAACTTTTCACTGATCTTGGAAAGGAACTGCTCTTTCGTATTTCCATTGAGGTCCTTCACAATACGATTATAATCCATGATTTTCAACTGGTTGTCAGGAAAGATCACTGCCATAAAGAAATTATATTCTTCCTTTCCGGTATAGTTCGGATTCTGCTCCCTGCGAATGACTCCCACCTTGGCAGCGGAAGCGGTACGATGATGACCATCTGCCACATACAGGCAGGGCATTTCGCTGAATGCCTTCTGTATGGCAGCAATATCGTTTTCATCTGACATCAGCCATAATGTATGTGAAATCCCATCATCCGAAACAAAATCATATTCCGGTTTGCTTTGGGAAATGCGATTCACTATGGAATCTATATCATTACGATGATGATAGGTGAAGAATACAGGACTTGAATGAGCATCACAGGTATCCACGTGCCGGATACGATCTGCTTCCTTTTCTGCTCTCGTAAGCTCATGCTTCTTGATTGTCCCATCCAAGTATTCATCAACAGCTGTGCAGCCGACCAATCCGAATTGCGCATGACCATTCATGATTTGGCGGTAAATATAGAACATTGGTTTCTGGTCCTGTTTCATCAGACCTTTCGTAATATATCCATACAGGTTTTCGCGAGCTTTTTGATAGACTTGGGGATCATAAAGACTGATATCATGGGGAAGGTCTACTTCGGGTTTTTCCACATGAATGAAACTGATTGGATTTTTCTGCACTTCGAGGCGGGCCTCGTCCGAATTCATCACATCATATGGTAACGAAGCGATATCTTTTGCTTTTTCTGGAATCGGTCTTACAGCCTTGAAAGGATGAAATGTAGCCATTATATACTCCTAAGAAGTGTTTTTTCAAAGTCAAAAATCTATGACTTTCGTGTCAATGGTTTTTAGGTTTCAGTTGAAACCCTGTGATTTAGAACAATCTATATTCGCTATTGAAGCGCTCCTCCAATAAGACAAAAGAAAGAAAATACCATAATTGACTCATAATCAAACAATTATAGAAGAAAGTCTCGATCGTGTTTCGATGGTGTTTCTTTCGTGGTTCTATCGTGCTTCATTCCTAGTTACGGAAATACTGCTTGGGAAGTATAGCAGTTACCACTTTTTTAACATGTGAAATGGTTCGCTTAGAAGCGACATGCATCGCGTGCTTTGAATCTGTATCTATATAACAATCATATGTTTATGAATTCAATCTTGTTTCCTGAAACGAATCTTATATTCTTCTATATATTCTCATTTATGGAAATAAGAGACGTTGACTATCGTTATTTAGTTGACAAAAATATAGAATAATTGTTTTTTTTTAGCCAAAGGTATTTTATTCAGCAAGTGGGGAGTCACTATGGTCAC
>DAONDQ010000050.1:0-18788 GCA_035402645.1 Candidatus Cloacimonadota bacterium
GAAATAACCGATGAACATGCTTCCGGCATCACCCAGGAATATCTTTGCCGGATTAAAATTGTAGGGAAGGAAACCCAATACGGATCCCGCAAAACTGAGTGAGATCAGGCCAATGAAACCCATGATCCCGGCATTGACAGTTGTGTTCATCTGACTGAAAGCGAAAAATCCCAATGCTAGTATTCCTGACATACCACTGATGATTCCATCCATATTATCCAGGAAATTCAATGCGTTCATCAGTCCCACCATCCATAACACGAGAATGGGAACGGTAATGAATACGGAACCGAACATCATATTCAATTCAGCAATCGTAAAATTACTGAAAATGAAAAGCAGGCAGGCAGCCAGTTGTCCAATAAGCTTGACCTTGGGGGACATTCCCCTTTTATCATCGATCACGCCCACCAGGACAATCAGTAATGCACCGCCAAGATATCCAAGGATGGCTTTATCAAAAGTGCGGTTAAAAGCGATGAGTACATCATAGATACAAAGCAGGATGAAGCCGATGAAAACACTCACACCACCAAGTAGTGGGATGGCTGTCAGGTGGATCTTTCTGGCTTCGGGTTTATCGACGAAGTTGATACGCAAAGCGAATTTTATTATGAATGGGGTCAATGCATAGACGAAAAGAAAAGACATGATAAATACGCTTACGTACTCATAAATTTGATAAACCATGTATCGAATAACCTCTTTTCCAGTAAATAATACGGTAATTTCGCAAAATATAAGAAGATTGAATCTTGTCAAAAGATTTATCTCTATCAGGAAATTCATTATATCTGAAAGGATCTGAAAACAGATTCTATCCAACAATTCCAGCCCAGAAGATCATTCCCTAAAAGGGTGGCGGGCATAGTCGACCATGATAACCAAGCAACGTGAAGATCGAATTCCAGATAAGTCTTAGAATTAAAATACTCATCAAATCAATCTTGACAGGATAATCATAAGAATTCACAAATAATACAGGTGTATGTTTTAGGAAATATAATAGTGTCAAACAAGGGGGCAGGAAATGCGCTTAATAGTCATGATCGCTATATCTCTTGCAACAATTTATATCTCATCTCAATACATTTATGCAGAAACGCTAGAAAGTTATACAAATTCTACAGCACCGGATTCATTAACTGTGTCTGGTTCAATTTTACCTTCTGTAGATCTGCGGAAGTATTATACTGTGTTACCAGGAGATGAGAATTGGATTAATCAGGAAAGTTTTTACGATAAGATACAAACTTTGCAAATCAGTAATTCTGTTATTCATACTATTTCTGATAAGGAGTTATTGGATTTATGCCTATTCAATCCAACTGTACCAATGATATTTGCATTTGAAAATCCTACTGATGGGTTAAAAATACTATTGAACTTTAACAGCTATAATGAAATATTGAACAGGAAAAGTTCATATCCAATTATTCTTGATAAGTATATTCATTGTGATTATCAACAACTTAAAAGCATAAAAACAAGCAAAGATAGTTCATTAGTCTTTGAATGTAGATTGGCATTTATTGTAAATAGATATCTTTTAACAAAAGATGAAGTTATCGAGGGTATTCAAAACAGTGTTCTCATAGAGGCAATTAGTAAATCGATTATTGAATACCAACAACTCGAAAATGAAAAAACTGATTTTTTGGTTACTCTAACGAAACAATTCGATTGCTATGTTATGTATAAAATAATGGTAAAGATGAAATATGAACCATTAATAACTGATGAAGAGCTAAATCAAGATTCATATATTCCAGACAAGGATATCCGATGTATAGGTAATAATGAAATGACCTCAATTAGTCAACACGCACAGAATTTTCTTAAAGAAATCAAATGAGATGATTATGAAAAGGAAACTTCTATAGCTTATAACCACAAGTACTCATTTTAAAAAAAGACATCCATTACACATAATGATCATCAAATCAAACGAGTACCACAATGAATGATCCATGATTGAATTATTAAGTAGTTTTTATAATCTCATCACTATTAATTACGGTATTATAACGGTACCAATACGGTATTAATACGGTAATTTACCGTATTGGTACCGTAATATTATCGTATTAGTACCGTATTGTTCTTGACAGGTTATATGTCTTTTGTACAATGGAGTTTGTGTTTGCATGAAGTTTTCGAATCGAAAAGGAGAAGACGAATGAAAGTACAATTGAAAAACATGGTACAGGGCTTCACCGGATCGGTGGATGGTTTGATCTACTACACTGATAAGCGTACCGGTAAAGTCTATGTCCGCAAATCATTTCAATTTAAAGACCACTCAGGACAGCCTGCCTTTCGTAATGTCCAGAGACAAATATATAAACTCTATCCTACAAAGGACTACCAATACGACCTGAAAGATTATTGCGCTTCCTATAATGCACTTCCTGAAAATGCGGCAAAGCCGGTCTTCAGTTGGTGCCACATCTACAACAAGATGATGTGGAATATGCAGAAGTTGTTTCCGGATAAGGTCGATCTAAAAAAGATAACCCGCGAACAGGTCTATAAGGAATGCCTTCCCTGCATTTCCTTGAAATCTGCCATCGAAGCAGGGATACTTCCCGTTGTACACGGCTACGAACGTTGGGATGCAAAGATATGACCTTGCTGGAAATCAGGTTATCTCTTGAATCATGAATAAATCACTAATGAAATGAGGTATCGGGGAATGAAACATCCAATATTAAAGATCATCGTGGCTGGATTCTGGATCAGTTTTTCTGAATTCCTGAGGAATGATATCCTATTCAATTCATATTGGGTTAACCACTTTATGCACCTGGGACTAACATACCAAAGATTGCCAATCAACGGTTTATTATGGGCGGTATGGAGTTTCCTCTTCGCATACGTTATGTATCGACTTCTTCTTCGTCTTTGCTTCTGGGAGGTGTTTGGTTTATCCTGGCTTACAGCGTTTGCTATGATGTGGATCGTACTCTTTAATCTGCAAGTATTGCCTTTAGGACTACTGCTATTTGCCATACCTCTGAGCATGATCGAGATACTGGTTGCCGAATTGATCATGAAGAAAGTTCAAAACCCTTAAAATGGGTTAGAATAAATGTCCTCCTAAGTAACACGGTTCAAATAACGGGAAGAATGATCGCAAGATTGTCCTTCCTGTTTTTTTTATTGAGAATCGCTATCTCATTCACTTGCAGATATTATGAGGAAAACGCAAAACCTTTTTTCCTTGACACCCCTACGAGAACAAAGAATTTAGCATTCTGAAATTAATTCATGATTTATATGACAGGAGAGATAAATGAAACGTACATATCAGCCCCATAACCGTAAAATGAAGAATAAGCACGGTTTTCGTTCACGCATGGCGACCAAGAACGGTCGTAAAGTGCTTGCAAGAAGAAGAGCCAAAGGCAGAAAGAGCCTGACTGTCTAAGGGGCTTTTTTAGGATTTAAGTGCCATGTTGATCCCAAACTTACATGGTCTGTTATTTTTGTGAATCGTCTGGGGAGCAGTCTCTCCTGAGGGATTTGTTCCATGATGCGTTATATTACCAAACGAAGAGAATATCTGTCATTTCAGCAAACAGACAAAGTAATTCATTCACCATATTTTCTGGTTCTGTGTCTCCGTGATGCGGAACCGTTTTTTTCTGTTGGGATCACAATCAGTAAGAAGGTCGGAAACGCCGTTGTCCGCAACCGAACCAAGCGGAGAATCAAGGCATGCCTGAGAGAGACAAATACCGGGAAAGTGTCGGGGTGGAAGATCAACCTGATCGCCAGGACACCCCTGACAACAACAGATTTCATAACATTGAAAGCCAGCTTGGAAAAGATTCTGGCAGAACTGGAGAAGTAAGGAAATTGCAGACCACGTTGTCCTGGAATTCACCTCTCATTCTCCTGATCAGATTCTACCAGCGATATATCACGCACATGCTGCCTCCGAGCTGTCGTTTTCAGCCAACATGCAGTCATTATGCTCTACAGGCTTTCAGCAAATATCCTTTCTTCAAGGCACTTTACTTATCTGTTCGCAGAATTCTCAAATGCCATCCCTTCCATAAGGGAGGCTATGATCCCCTGCCGTAGGAGGTATTTTGGATCGTAAAACTTTACTCGCAATTATACTCATTGTCATCATCTATGTACTGAGCAATGAGTTCATCTGGAAGAAAAAGCAGCCGGCAGTACCACCGCAGAACCAGACAACCACGCAAGCCGTGACCCCGCAGAAGGCTGCTCCGTCAACAACCCAGCAGCAAACGCAGCAGGTACCCGTTCATGCTGTGGTGATGCCTGATACAGTTAAAACGGGCATTGCTGTGGACAACAATATCGTTCTTCAGAATGATTCATTGAAAGTCGTGTTTTCCAATGAAGGCGGTGTGATCCGAGAAGCCTATCTCCTGAACTTCAAGGATGTCGATCGCAAATCACCTGCTCAACTGATACCCGAACAAGGCTCTATTATGGGTATGAATTTGACAACAGGTACCGGTACGCTCGATCTGACGAAGATCGTATTTGCTCATGAGATGTTCACAGACAATGGAAAACCCGGTGTTCGCTTCCATTGGGACAGGAATGGTGCAGTCCTGATCGAGAAGAGATTTGTCCTGTTGCCAAACAATACCCTTGAGATGCAGGTTAATGATGTAAATTATGGTTCCTTAGCCGGTTATCAGATCAATATGAACTCCGGTATCAGGGACACCGAACATGACAGTAAGTTGAACAAGCCCAATAAGATGAAGGGACAGGACTTCAAGTTCATCGGTCAAATTGATAATTCGCTTCAATCTGTATTCCTGTCGCGACTCAAGGACCGCAAGACGTATCAGGGAAAAGTCAACTGGGACGGTATCCGTTCCAAGTATTTCCTGATCGCATTGGTTCCGGATAAGAACGTTTTTGCCGTCAATACGGCAATTTATAACAGCAATATGAGTCCAGCGTTTGATATGGATATCAAGACAGATGCACCTAGGATTAATTTCAGCGACCATTACCAGTTATATCTTGGACCGGCAAAAGTGAGGCAATTGCAGAAGCTGAATGTTGGTTTGGAAAATGCCGCAGAAAGAGGTGCAAAGTGGCTGCGCTGGCTATATTCGATTTTTAATGCATTCCTGAGTTGGTTATTCAAACTCATACCCAACTATGGGATAGTGATCATCATATTTAGTATATTACTGAAGATCGCTCTGCATCCGCTTACTCACAAAAGTATGGAATCCGGTATCAAGATGCAGCAGATCCAACCTCTCATCAGGGAAGCGCAAACCAAGTATAAGACAGACCCGAAAAGACTTCAGCAGGAATTAAGCGCAATCTATAAGGAGAATAATGTCAGCCCGCTTGGCGGATGTCTTCCCCTGCTCCTGCAGATGCCTATTTTTATCGCTTTGTATGGAGTTTTGCGTTATTCCTTCGATATGAGACAGGCATATTTTGTAGGATGGTTGAATGACTTGTCGGCTCCCGATCCTATTTATGTACTTCCGATCCTGATGGGTATCTTCATGTTTATCCAGCAGAAGATGATGCAACCCAAAACAGCACCGGGTGAGGAAGTGGATGAAAAGCAGGCTGCCATGATGCAAAGCCAGAGAATGATGACATACGTGATGCCCATCATGATGTTCTTCATCTTCAAAAGCATGCCTGCAGGTCTTGTGCTTTATTGGACAGTTTTCAACATCTTATCGATCATTCAGCAGTACTATTTACAAAAACACTTTCAAAAAAAGGTTAAGAAATGAAGGATTTTACAAGAAAGGGAAACAGTGTTCAGGAAATTCTCAGGGAATTTGCCGATGAACAGCATGTAAACTCCCATCAGATCAAGTATGAAGTGCTCCAGGAAGGAACACCAGGATTTCTCGGTTTTCTTGGGAAAAAGAAGACCACCCTCCTTATCCATCTCTCAGATATTCAGGAGTTATTAAGTAATTTTACCACCACCCTCCTCACCAAGATGAAAACGGATTTTGATTCCGTCCTGGTGAAAAAGGAAGGTGATTCATACCTTGTGTCAGTCGTTGGCTCGAGAGAACCGGGATTCATCATAGGGAAAGAAGGCAGGATGCTGGAGAATCTTCAGTTTCTGCTGAATCGGATCTTTGAAAAGGAAGCAGGGCAGGATAAGATCTATTTTGATGTGGATGGTTATAAGGAGAGACAGGAAGATAAACTGATCCGCAGGATCAAACCCCTGATCGATCGTGCCAGGGAAAATCAGCAGTCCATTACTCTTGATCCCATGAATCCTGCAGAGCGTCGCATCATTCATAAGTATGTGGAAAATGATACTCAATTACGTACCCTGACAGTTGGTGAAGGAAAGATGAAAAGGATCGTGGTTTTTCCCAATAAGGGAAGGAATCCGCAATCATCCAATCATCCTCCACGCACTCCACGGGCACCTCATGCGAGAAATCAGACGAACCGTTATCCGAATCGCAGGAAAAGGAACGATGAAACTCGGCAGGATAGAGATTAGCCCAGTTTCGGCTGGGTACTATTGGTCAGACGGTGGTGCGGCTTTCGGAGCGTTGCCCAAAGTGCTCTGGAATAAGACCGTGGAAGCGGATGAAAAAAATCGTATTCGCTTTCAACTGAGTCTTCTTCTGATACGTGCAGATGGCAGAAATATCCTGATCGATACCGGATGCGGAAATCATCTGAACGAAAAACAGATTAAGATCTACAGTCCTTCTGAATTTATTCTTTTTCAGGAGTTGGATAAACTGGGTTTATCCCGTTATGATATTACGGATGTTATTCTCACACATTTGCATTTCGACCATGCCGGTGGTGTCATCAGCATCATAGACGGAAAGCGGGAGCTTACCTTTCCCAATGCCATTCACCATATCCAGAGAAAGGAGTGGAATATGGCAGAGAATCCCGATGAATTGAATCAGGCAGCCTATATGTTCGAAGAACAACTTTCCTTGTTGGCATCTTTGGGAAAATACCGCCTCATTGATGGCTTGGATAACCTGACCCCTGAAATTCAGTTGCGGCTGACCGGCGGGCATACGGTGGGAACACAGGTGGTCTGCATGGAAAGTGAGGGTGAATTTGCAGTTTATGCAGGTGATATCATACCTTCGCAGCCACATCTTTCATTGCCTGTGATATCTGCATATGATGTCAGCAGGGAAGATACATTTAGAGCCAAGAAGTCACTTTTATCCGAAATCAGAAGTAAGAATGGTATATTGCTATTGAATCATGATGCAATTGAATTTGTAATAAAAGTATAGAGATAAAGCGTATTTCTGGATTTTAAGGGTGTTCAGTCCCGAAATGTGCTTTATGTATTCTTTGTATCCGCACCCGGAAACAACTTAATGAATGCTTGGATCAGCAGGTAGAAGATACCCATAAAAACGAATATACCAAGCATACCCTTCCACATGACTTCCAGCGAGAACACAAAATTGCTCATAGCTTCAAAGGAAAATGGTGCATACATTTTTCTTTCCTTTTTTCAATAATGATATGGTTTATTCTTCATGATCATAAAGGCTCTATACAACTGCTCAACGAGCATCAGTCGTATCATCTGATGCGTGAAGGTCATTTTCGAAAATCCCAGCACGAGATCCGCAACCCGACGAATGCTGTCATGCAATCCGTAAACACCGCCGATGATAAAACACAAATCTTTGAAACCAAGTTGTTGTGCGAGCCATTTTGATAAGTCGACAGAGGTGATTTGTTCACCTCTTTCATCGAGGATGATATTGAATTCACCCTGTTTCATTGCCTTCCTGATAATCTCTGCTTCGCGCATTTTAACCTCTTCAGGATTGGCTACCTTATGCAAACTAACATCTGGTAACTCCAATACCTGGATGGAATGAAACGGCTGTAAGCGTTTTAGATATTCCTGGATTCCCTGTGTGATATGCTCTTGTTTGGTCTTTCCCACACAGAGAATTCGAATGCTCATTTCGAGGAAGCCAGGATACCCAGTGCCATGCAGAGCATTTTGATCTCACCAGTATCTGCACGGGAAGGGATCAGGATCGGGACTTTTGTACCCATGACAACATGAGCCACTCTATAATTACAATAATATGTAAGAGTCTTGCCTAAGATATTTCCTGCTTCAATATTTGGAACGATCAGTATATCAGCGTCACCAGCTACAGATGACTTAATGTTCTTGATGCGTGCTGCTTCCATATCGATGGCATTATCGAAAGCAAGGGGGCCATCAATCAGGCATCCGGGGATCTGTCCTCTTTCCTGCATTTTAACGATGATGGATGCATCTATGGTGGGAGGCATTTTCGGATTCACAACTTCAACAGCGCAAAGAAGTGCCACCTTGGGACTTGGATTTCCCAATGCGTGACCGACAGCAACCGCATTCTTGATGATTGCCACCTTCTCATTCAAATCAGGGTATAAGTTGATGCCTCCATCACTCATGAGAATCACACGATCCGGATGTTCATAAGCCAGGACATCACTGATCAAATCACTGGTTCGCAATCCCCTTTCCTTATCGAGGACGGTTTTTAAGAGTACTGCTGTATCAGCTTTACCCTTCAAAATCACATGCCCTTTCCCTTCTCTTGCCAGGTTGACAGAAGTCGTGCAGGCAGCCAGAAGGTCGGAACCAGTATCAATGATCTCAAATGCATTCTCAAGTTCAGGTGCCATTTCCTTCAACAAAGCGATGATACCGGTTTTATCACCAACAAGAATGCTGTCTGCCAGATTCTCTCTCTTGGCAAGAATCGCAGCTTCAATAGCTGATTCAGTTTGGGCAGCAGCGATGATAACTTTTTTACCTGTTTGTTTCTTCACCAGTTCGAGCATTTCATTGAAATTACGGATCATGAGAATTCTCCTCTATGATATGATAATCTATTTAGCGTGAATCGTGGGCAATAAAGAAATCTACGTAACTTTCATCTTTTGGATATACATCCCTCAGTATCTTCTTTAGTGCCTGTTTCTGGATTTGTCTGACTCGTTCACGGGATAAGCCAAGGTCTTCTGCGATTTGGGCAAAATTCTTTCCTTTCTCACCCTGCAAACCGAAATATGTTTTTATGATATAAGCTTCACGAGGTTCAAGATTCTTGATGGCATGATCCAGATCATCTTTGAATTTCTCGCTGAAGTAAAGTTGTTGCGGATCCTTTGAATCAGTATCCTCGAGATAGTCGGAAAGAAAAGATTCAGAACTGCTTTGATTGAAATTGGGATCATCCAGGGACACAGTCTCAATGATCTGATCCTGGATATTGCGGATCATCCGTCCTTCAATATCCATCTCTTTTTCCAAGTCCTCGATGGTGGCGGCTTCTCCTGTCTCGTTGAAGATCCTTTCCTGTTTAGCACGGATGCGGTTGGCAGTATTCGTCTTGCCGAGTGGAACCCTGATCATGGAGTTCTTTTCTGCAATTGCCATCATGATGCGTTGCTTAATCCACCAGATCGCATACGAAATGAGTTTGATATCCATGTCTGGATTGAATTTCTCGAGGGCTTTGATCAATCCGATATTGCCTTCACTAATCAGTTCGGAGAGTGTCAGACCCCGATTCTGGAATCTTGTGGCAATCTTGACAACGAATTTCAGGTTCGACTGTATGAGCTTGTTCAGAGCATTTTTGTCTCCATTACGTGCCTTGATGGCAAGGTCATGTTCCACTTCTCTCGGAAGTGTTTGGAATTTGGAGATTTCGCTCAGGTAATTTTGTAATGCCCGATCGGCAAATACATTCTCGCTCATGATTCCTCGACTGATATTATCATTGTTCAGTAATTTTAAGGTGAAATATTACAAATTGCCAAAACTTAGTATTCTGGCAAGACTTTTTTCGGATCTATCGCCTTGCCTTTGACGCGGTATTCAAAATGCAGGTGGGATGCAGTCGCATTCCCTGTGGAACCCACAACAGCAATTTGTTGCCCCTTTTCCACATAATCACCGACAGATACCAGATTTCTTTCATTATGCGCGTAAACTGTCATCACGAAATCAGGATGCTCGATCACGATCACGTTGCCGTACCCACTCTGCATACCAGAATATACGACCATACCTTCCAATGCGGCATAGATGGGTGTTCCCGATGGTGCGCCGATGTCCAAACCTTTATGTGGTCTGTTCTGGCGTAAGCCGAAATTGGATATGATATGACCTTCTACAGGTTTTATCAGATCATTCCTGATACGGGAAGGATCCTTCAACTCAGGGACGGTAACCTCTTCCTGTTTCAATTCGGGAACCGGTTGCTTTTTACTTTTCAATTTCAAATATATTTTTTGTCCGACGAATATCTTCGTTGTACTTAAGTTATTCAGTTTTTTCAAATCATCAACGGGGATGCTGTACTTCTTGGAAATGGAAAAAAGTGTTTCATGTCTTTGGACGACGTGGATTGCCTCTACCAGTTCGAGAGAATCCTTTTCGACCTTGATCTTTTCAGGAATACGGTTTTCGTCAGAATTTTTGGCAGCGGTTTCCTCTTCCTTCTGTTGCTTCTCATTCTCTTGAAGTAGTTTCAATTTCTCATCACTGACAAGTTTTAGTTTTTGACCCTTTTTGATGGAATAGTTCTGCATGTTGTTCAAAGCCATGATTTCTTTCATATCCAAACCATACATCTTGGATATCCTGAAAAGGCCTTCTTTTGCTTTCACCACATGATATCCATCTTTGGGGATGGGAAGTATATTTGTCGTTACAATCGCTGGCACTTCCGGAACTACCTGTTCGGGTTCTGCTTGGGTTTGAGATGGTTTCTCACCCATCAACTCCCTGGTTTTCTGCAATAATTCTTCAGCAAGTCCAGGCTTGGATTTCTCCATGGAACGGAAATCCGGGAAAGATCCTTTCAATTTCTTTTTTGGAGTTGTGACCGAATCCGGTTTTGTGGGTGTTTTAGGGGTAATGATTGATTTCTTCTTTTTAGAGGCTTCTTGTTTTTTGTTCGTTGGAATCTTGAGCTTCTGACCTATATTCAGGCTTGTTCCTGACATGTGATTCGCTTTTTGAATTGCCTCTACACTGACGCCATAGGTTTTTGCCAGGCGATACAGATTATCGCCTTTGCGAACCGTATGCGTTGTGCTTGTCAGCGCATAGGCAAAAATCACCTGAAGCAGAAACAGGCAAACAATGATAAATCGAAGCAGTTTGAACCTTATATTTTTATGTAGCAATGAAAAATTCCTTATAGTCTGAAACTGCCGTGAGGGTAGATATTTCGGTGTCAGAAATGTGGGTGAAATCACTTCCTCTTGTAATAATAGCAATAAAAGCATCCGTCTGGAATTCTTCACCCTGTGCAATGATCTTGACACTTCCATCTAACTGGTTCTTGACATAACCAGAAATCTGATACAAATCTGCCTGTCGCTTTACGAACCAGCGATATCCGACGCCTTGCACACGACCTCTCACGTTGATTTCATAAGTTACTTTCATAATATTAATAACGATTCTTAAGCAATATTTCTTCCATCGGTTTGAACCCACCTACGGCATTGTACTGTCAATCCACATCATGACAATAGGTTATCTAAATAGAAATTAAATCGTTACTCTTCTATTTCTTTTTTCTCCCATTTTGCATTTATTGTCAAGCTTTGAAATAGCGGGGGGAATATGCAGATATTGGTTTGGCTGGTATCTATTCATGAACAGAATCAGAGAATATACGATATACAATCATTCATGATACTTCCATCTTAGACTTTCTTTCGACCTTGAATATGCTTCCCATAGCATGTTTCCTGACAATCTCTTCGAAGGAAATTGGATTAATAATCCTACTGTTATGGCACTTAGAGAGAAAAGACAATATTATTAGCAATCACGTAAGAAGTTTGCTAAATTATATTGACATGCAAACGATCCTCCTTATTTTATCTGTAAATAATATCATTTAAGGAGAGTACTATGAACTGGGAGAGACTTACCATACGTTCCCAGGAAGCTATACAGGCTGCACAACAGATGGCTGCCGATCATGGGAACCAAGAGATTACGCCGGCGCATCTGGCGTTGGCATTGTTATCACAGGAAGATAATATCGTTCTTCCCATCCTAAAAAAGGCAGAGATCGAGATCAATGGATTGAAGGAAAAATTAGCCGCAGAAATCATGAAACTTCCGAAGATTTCGGGCGTCTCGCAATCGCATTTATCCAGTGAATTGAATCATGTTCTCGTTCAGGCAGAAAAAGAAACCGAATCTTTCCAGGATGAGTATGTAAGCATCGAGCACCTGCTACTTGGATTACTGAGCAAAGGCGGAGCTGTTGCCAATATCTTCAAGCAAGCCGGGTTAACCAGAGAGATTGTTTTGAATCAATTGAAGGAAATTCGCGGCAATACCCGTGTCACGGATCAGGATCCGGAAGCGAAATACCAGGTTTTGGATAAATATACCCGCAACCTGACCAAGCTGGCACGGTTGGAGAAACTCGATCCGGTCATTGGCAGGGATGAAGAGATACGAAGAACCATCCAGATACTATCTCGCAGAAGAAAGAACAATCCAATATTAATCGGTGATCCGGGAGTTGGCAAAACAGCCATTGTGGAAGGTCTTGCACGAAGGATCATTCACCAGGATGTTCCGGAAAACCTGAAGGAAAAGGAATTGCTTGAACTCGATATGGCAGCCCTGATTGCCGGTGCAAAGTTCAGGGGTGAATTCGAGGAAAGGCTGAAGGCTGTATTGAAGGAAATCGAGACCTCAGAGGGTAAATTCATACTTTTTATTGATGAAATTCACACAGTAGTCGGTGCAGGTGCTGCAGAAGGAGCGATGGACGCTTCGAATATGCTGAAACCTGCCCTGGCAAGAGGATCCCTTCATTGTATTGGAGCCACAACACTTGATGAATATAGAAAATACATTGAAAAGGACAGTGCCTTGGAGAGACGTTTTCAACCGATTCTGGTTAATGAGCCTTCCATTGAGGATACCATTTCCATTTTGCGCGGGATCAAGGATAAATATGAAGTTCATCATGGTGTCCAAATCACGGATAGTGCCTTGGTATCAGCCGCTGTTCTTTCCAACCGGTACATTTCTGACAGATTTCTGCCTGACAAGGCAATTGACCTGATCGATGAAGCATGTTCTCAGTTACGCATGGAAATCGATTCACTTCCAGTGGAGCTTGATGACATTGAAAGAAGATTGAGGCAACTGGAAATTGAAAAACTGTCCATTGAAAAGGATAAATCCGAAAAGTCTGTTTCAAGATTGGATAAGATCCAGCAGGAATTGGCTAATCTTCAGGATCGGCAGAAAGAGATCAGACTGCGGTGGGAACAGGAGAAGGAAGTGATTCACGCGATCCATAATTTGAAGGAGGAAATCGAGAATCTCAAGGCTGAAGCAGAACAGGCAGAACGAAAGGGTGATCTGGCTAAAGTCGCAGAATTGAAATACGGAAAGATCATGCAAAAGGAGCAGCAGCTTGAATCACTACAAAAAAAGGCTGAAGAAAAGAATGAGGAAGACCGTCTTTTAAAGGAAAAGGTCGATGAGGACATGATCGCTGAAGTAGTTTCGAAATGGACTCATATTCCTGTTTCCAAACTTCTGCAGAGTGAAATGCATAAACTGCTCAGCATGGAAGATACACTTTCTATGAGGGTCATTGGGCAAAAGAGAGGAATCGAAGCCGTGGCGAATGCCATCCGCAGATCAAGGAGTGGATTGTCTGACCAGAACAGACCGATAGGCTCATTTCTATTCCTCGGTCCAACCGGTGTGGGGAAGACTGAGTTGGCAAAGGCACTTGCTGACTATCTATTCGATTCCGAAAAAGCGATTGTCAGGGTGGACATGTCGGAATACATGGAAAAGCATTCTGTATCCAGGTTGATTGGTGCTCCTCCTGGTTATGTTGGTTATGAAGAAGGCGGTTACCTGACAGAAGCCATCCGCAGAAAACAGTATAGTGTCATTCTTTTTGATGAGATTGAAAAAGCACATCCGGATGTGTTCAATGTTCTGCTCCAGATATTGGATGATGGAAGATTGACGGATGGCAAGGGAAGAACTGTTGATTTCACCAATACCGTCATTATTATGACATCGAATATCGGTTCACAGGAGATATTCCAGTCTGGAGAGAAAATTTCTGAAGATATCACACCCGAATTGAAAAGTCTTTTACTCCAGTATTTCCGTCCAGAATTCCTGAATCGCCTGGATGACATTATTGTCTTCCATCGTCTTGATAAGGATCAGATCAAGGAAATTGTGAAATTGCAGCTATTCTACCTGCAAGAGAGGCTGAAAGAGAAGAATATCAAACTCGAATTTGACGAATCAGCCATTGAAGCAATTACTCGAGAGGGTTTTGACCCACAGTATGGTGCAAGACCCTTGAAACGAGTCATTCAGAGGGAGATTGAAAATCGGTTGTCGATCATGATGCTGGAGAACCAGATCAATCCAGATGAGACTGTGCATGTAAGTCATAACGGGGAAGGTTATCGGTTCGAAAAGTAATCCAACACATCCAAGGCAAGTTTACGCATTTTCTGATACATGAATTGTCGGCTAAGCAACACAGTTGCAAATGTCTTTTTTAATGCCATTTTTCTCAATTGCAAAGGGAATAAAAAAAATTGACAAAAAGGGAAAAAGGCTAAAACGTTGTAATTGTGATTTAATAGATTGAAATTGATATAATTAGAAAATGTCAATCTGGGCTCTGGATGTGTTCTGATGCTGATCATCATCCAGTGAACCGGATGAACGAAATGGTAAAATCTATCATTCGTGGAATTTTAAAATGTCAGTATCAGGCTAATTTCCCAAAATCGGGAATTACAAAAAATGAAATTTCGAATCTGAAAGAATTGTTGAATCCAAAAAAACAATAACCAAGGGTTAGGAGTTAACGATGAAAAGAACCTTGTTAGTAGTTATGCTATTTGCTTTCAGCATGATGATGGCAGCCTTATGGGCAGTTAATCTGACTGAAGGTTTTGAAGGAACCACGGTTCCACCAACTGGGTGGACAATGAGCTATGCGGATCCGACACCACCTGCTGGAAACCAAATGGTTTTTTCTACCACTTTTGCACATTCTGGAACACAATCGTTCCGTTTTTCTTCACTCTCATCAGCATCAAATGATCAGTATGACCAATATTTGGTCACACCTCAGTTGAATACAACTGTCGTGGCAACCTGTTCATTCTGGTATCATGGGAATACTTCGGGTACTGAAGTATTCAAGGTTGGTTGGTCTACAACAACAAACAATCCAAGTGCTTTCACTTGGTCTTCTGAAATTTCAGTTCCAACATCCAACACCAACTGGAACCAATATGTGAAGAATGATCTTCCAATCGGAACACAATATGTAGCTATTCATTACTACAGCGATTATTTATGGTATCTCTATGTTGATGATGTGAACATTTATGATAATCCCACCATCGATATGGCGGCAGCTTCCATTACAGGGAATTCCACACCTTCTGTTGGTGCGGCAACACCTTATACTGTTGTTATAACCAATGCCGGTGTCACATCTGCAAGTGGCTATACAGTCAAACTGATGCAGGAAGGCGGTACTGAACTTGTTTCCGTTGCAGGAACCACTCTTGCATCCGGTCAATCTCAGAACTACATCCTGAACTGGACTCCCACAACTATGGGTGCTACGGCAATTTATGGCAAAGTCGTTATGACCGGTGATACATTCCCGAATAATGACGAAACAGCACATCTAGCAGTGAATGTTCAGGCAGCAGGTACAACAGCCATCACGATTGGCACAGGTACTGCTACATTGAACACAATTCCAATTGATATGTTCTACAAGAGCAGCATCAGCGAAACGATCTATCCATCTACCGCAATCAATATCGGTGGACAGTTGACCGGTCTTTCCTGGTATAACAATTTTGTTACTGCAACCTTGCAGAATAAGCCCACCAAGATCTGGGTTGGCGAAACTACTCAGACTGATCTTACTTCTGCATGGATTCCTTCAACACAGCTTACTTCTGTGTTTGACGGAACTGTGAACTATCCAGCCGGACAGAATCTGGTCACCATTACGTTCACCACACCGTACACATATAGTGGTGGTAATCTTGTGATCATGGCTAACCGTCCTTTGGATACAGCATACTTCTCATCATCAGATATGTTCTTGACATCAACAGGCGGTGCCGGTTGCACACGTGAATATCATAACGATACCACAGCTCCGGATCCTACAGCACCACCAGCTGGTAATATTATCACGAGCTATCCAAATGTTACATTGTACTTCCTTGCCGGTGGCGGATTCATCACTGGTACTGTGACAGCAGGCGGAAATCCTCTTGCTGGCGCAACAGTCCATGCAACTGATGGAACACAGACAGCTACAACAGATGCTAGTGGTGTATATCACCTGAATTACGTTCCTGCCGGAACACATCCGGTGGTTGCTGATAAACATGGATATACTCCTGTTACTCAGAACGTAACTGTTACGGAAGGTAATACTGTAACTCAGAACTTCACACTTGCCCTGCTTCCGCAGGTGACAGTGACCGGTCATGTTGTTGCTAACACTGCTCCGACAGTAGGAATTCAGGGTGCCACCATCAACCTTACAGGTTATGAACCCTATTCCGGAACCACAAACGCTTCCGGTGATTTCTCAATCACAGGCGTGTTTGCTAATCAGACTTATAATTACACTGTGGCTGCCACAGGCTTCCAGCCAACTACGGGCCAGGTTGTCGTTGGTTCAACCAACGTGAACATGGGTACCCTGATGGTTACTGAAGTCATGTTCCCAGCATCACAAGTTGTTGCTACTGATAACGGCAGCAATGTTGGTCTAGTATGGCAGGCTCCGAATCCCAATGCAATTACAGTAACTGAAGACTTTGAAGGCGCTACCTTCCCATCAGAAGGTTGGACACAAGTCATCACCGAAACCGGTGCTGCTAACACATACGGTGTCTACCCAACCTGGTGCCGTTTTGGTAACGTTGCCCTTACACCTGCAGTTCCACCTCATGGCGGAGCTTATCAGGGTGGTCTCTGGTGGTCATATAATCATCAGGATGAATGGTTGATCACACCTCAGTTCGTATGCCCTCCAAGTGCATCCGTAAACTTCTGGACATGGGTTGAACAAGGTTCAACAAATGGTGATCACTATTATGTGAAGATTTCAACTGACAATGGTTCCACATGGACAGTTCTGTGGGATGCATCTGCATTACCAGCCTTGGAAAATGCTTATGTAAGCCCATATTCCATTGACCTTGGATCCTACTCCGGTCAGCAGGTCAAACTTGCATGGCAAGCTGTTGATGGTGACGGACAAGGACTCTGGTACATCTGGTTCATCGATGATATCTATATTGGCGCACCTGGCAGAGATGTTTCCTTCAAAGCCAGTGATTTCATTACAAAGAGCTATTCCGATCATTCAGAAAAGCCTCTTAATATCGATCCTACCATGCCTACAAGCGTGAGCAAGGATCCTTCATACAGACCAGTTCAGATGCCGTCAGTTAGAGATGATGGTCGTGAAGTAATCGGTTACAGAGTTTACCGTCTGCATGTTGGTGAAGAAGCCACTTCTACTGTATGGACAACCTTAACACCAACCACGATCACTTCACTTACTTACACGGACGAAGCTTGGGGATCTCTCCCAACTGGTGATTACAAATGGGCAGTAAGAGCTGTATACACAGGCGAAGCCCTGGCAAATGCAGCCTTCTCCAATCATCTGATGAAGACTATCACCGGTACAATCTCCGGTGTTGTCACAAGTGCTGCTACAGGCAATCCAGTCAGCGGTGCAACCGTTACAGCTGGAACTTCCTATACAGCTACAACAAATGCATCCGGTGCATATTCAATCACACTTCCTACAGGAACATATACTGTAACATGCAGTGCAAATGGCTTCAATATGGGTACACAATCCAATGTGATCGTGAATGCCTCCCCAGCCATTACTACTGTAAACTTCCAGTTAGCTGTTTCCAATATCATCTACTCTGATGGTTTTGAAACATATCCTGATTTTGCAGTTGAATTCGCGCCATGGATCCTCAACGATGTTGATGGTTCAACAACCTACGGAATGACAGGTGTTACTTGGACTGGTACCGGTACTGCACAAGCATTCATGGTATTCAATCCAACTACCACAACACCTCCTATCACAACCGGTGGTGAAGCACATGGCGGAACCAAGTATGCAGCATGCTTTGCTGCAACCACCCCACCTAACAACGACTGGTTGATTATGCGTCGTGTCCATCTTGGACCTACAGGTTCATTGACATTCTGGGCAAGATCCTATGTATCCACTTATGGTCTTGAACGCTTCAAGGTTGGTGTTTCCACAACCGGAACACTTCCAGCAAACTTCACGATCATTACAGCAGGTAGTTATGTAGAAGCTCCTGTTGCCTGGACACAATATACCTATGATCTTGCATCCTATGCAAACCAGGATGTATATATCGGTGTGAATTGCGTTTCTAGTGACGCTTTCATCTTCTTGGTAGATGATTTCGCAATCGATTCACCCGGTGGATATGTTGCTAACAATGATCCAATCGTAACACCAGTTGTAACAAGTTTGGATGGAAACTATCCGAACCCGTTCAACCCAACCACATTGATCAAGTACTCAGTCAAACAGAATACACATGTCTCCATCGACATCTACAACATCAAGGGTCAGAAAGTGAAATCCCTTGTTAACGATGTAGTAAACGCTGGTAGCCATACTGCTGTTTGG
>DAONDQ010000051.1:0-18722 GCA_035402645.1 Candidatus Cloacimonadota bacterium
AGTCAGTTATCATTCCATAATATGGGCTCGAAGTAATATATTGTTGATTGCCTTGGGAATCGTACCAAATGAGTAATCCGTGTGAAAGGATCGTATCACCGTAATCTCCACCTAAAACCAACCCCCCGGATATACCGGAACATATTTGGAAAATTTCAATGGACGATAAGTTCTCAACCTGGCTTTCATCGAAAACGCGTAACCAGAGTGAATCTCCACTGGGTGCTGTTTTCAGACAAAATACATTCCTATCGTTAGAGGAAGCATTTGGATATGCATATCCGACCGCACCTATACAACCATCAGGCTGAAGTTCACAATCGATTAGAAAGCCATGTATCATTGAATGGTGCTTATAGGAATGCGACCATATTTCATCACCGTTTTGATCATAAAGTTGAATCGCGGGTATTGTATCCTTCACCGTTCTACCTGCTAAAAGTATATGATCATTCCTGGAGGATATCATTTCATAGGGCTTGAAATTCTCCAATTGCCTGAACCATAGTATTTTTCCATCTTGCGCTCTTTTTGCCAACCAATACCTCTGCGAATCATACATCTCACTTATTATCTCAAGGAGCCCCCCATCGTCTGTTGATGCAAGATGTATTGAACGCACACTTCCCCCATATGTCGAAATCGGGAGGCTGTCAGTAACAGCCCAAACTATATTTCCATCTACATCTGTCTTGTAAACAAAGCCACATTCATATGAATGAAGATTCGGATTGAGAGTATGGCTCCAATAAGCTCCATTTACTGCATAATTTCCATCAGCGCATACAGTGATATCGTATTGTATATAGCTGTATACATCACTTGAGAAGGGATGCAGTTCCTGAAACCAATATTCCTGGGCAGCTAAAAATGGAATAAAGCAAAGAGTGATCAATAGCATGGAAAAGAGTCTCATCAAGCCTCCTTCATACTACACAATTTTTACATGTGTAGCAATTTGAGTCAAGTGTAAAATATTTTATTATCATATATATTCATGACATTATTTTAGAGGACATACATACGCTCTATTGCGAGCTTTAATCGGTTATAGAGCATACTTCATAAATTATTTGACACTATCAACTATTTGGATTATCTTATGGGAAGCAATAATCTCAAGGAGTGAAAAAAATGAAGAATGTAGTCGTTTTCTCAACACCTTCCTGCCCCTGGTGTGTGAAGGTAAAACAATATTTGAAGGCAAACCAGATCGATTTCAAGGATTTGGATGTATCTGTCAATGTACGCGCTGCCCAGGATATGATCCGCAAGACCGGTCAGATGGGTGTTCCGCAGATATGGGTGGATAACCAGGCTGTTGTTGGTTTTGACAAAGCGAAATTAGACAGGCTTCTGAACCTCTAATGATGAAAATCATATATTACATAGCAAGCGGAATACTGGGAGCGGGACTGGGATACCTGATCTACAAATACATCGGGTGTCGTTCCGGCTCCTGTCCCATTACCTCGAATCCCTATTACAGCATGATCTGGGGAGTGTTGTTCGGTATAACGATGATGTCATCGTTTATCGATAAGCTGGTCAAATAGGGAACAGGGTACAGGGAACAATTAAGAGTTAAGAATTAAGAATTGCAGATTTTCTTCCATTCGGACATTGTACTGAGCCTGCCGAAGTGTGGCATGGAATGCCGGATGAGTTTGATTGAATAAAACCATTTATCAATCTTCATTGGTATAGAGTGATAGTTGATGCAGATTACTTCAATAGAACCATTTTGCATGTCCGGATCTGCCCACCTGAAGCAAGCTTGCCGATATAAACTCCATTAGCTACTGAATTACCATGATCATCCTTCCCATCCCATTGATATGTATGTTCTCCTTTAGAAAGGAACCCATCAGCAATAATTTTTACTTTCTGACCCTTAACATTGTATATACATAACTTAGTGTGGTCAGAATTGACCAATTTAATATTCATATTGATTTTTGCGGTAAACGGATTTGGATAATTTATAATATTCAAATTCTGTGAAGGCATCAAGGGATCAGAAATAGAGGTAGGAACATTTTCCCATGCATAATTTCTTGTAACGGAATAAGGAGTTCCAATATCAGTAGTACAGGAAGCGATTAACCCATTTTGATTATAAGAAAAACTTAAATGCTGAGCCTGATTTTGAAAAGTGATAGGAGTACCACTTAAAGAACAACCCCAACCTGTAGAATAGGATGCTCCTGAGGGAGAATGATATATAATATCACTTGTAGGCCAGGTAGCATCGAACAATAAATTGTCAAAAGTGGACGAAGCTGTGATGAAATAACCCATTTCGATGTTAGGATCTCTACTGATAATGTCTAAAGGATGAGGGTATGCATTTGGAGATGTGTATTGATATTCATAATATCCTTGGTCAACCCATCCATGATTAGAATGAGAAAATGTATAGAGAAGTTGCTTCCTGCCTATTTGATCATAAATGAAATTATACTTTCTATTATTATTATAATTGCTCCACGATTCATCAGTAAATATGACGGAATCAGGTTGAGGCAAAGTACTATAATACATTTTATAGTATTTAGGACGGTCATATGAAAGATAATAATAATATTGAGCCTTATATGTGGGTCTTCCTTGTCCGTCTTTAATGATTGTCATTTTGTAGTACTTCGTTGGAAAATCATAATCATAACGGGTTGTATCTGCCCAGGTTGTATCCGTATAATCGCAAAGATATGTACCACTACCTGAACTGGGAGGGTTATCCCCATAGCCAGTAGAGCTATATGAGTAATAACAGGACACAATTTCAGTCTGAGAATTTGCATGATAATTATATACTTCTTGTGAGTAATAAGTGCCGGAAGGTGATCCATGTTCGATTTCAGAAGTCCCCGTCACACGATATTGTCCCTCATTTTGAGCATATAAATTGATTACCATAGATAAAAGTAAGAAAATAATGGAAAAAACTATCTTGTTATTCATTTGTCTCCTCCCCATTCATAAAATCATTTTAATACAAGGATAAACTATTCTGTCAATTTATTATTTTTCACTTATCGTTAAAAAATAAAAAAATGAATGTGATTGGTTGAAATGTAAATCTCAATTTATCTGCTCGAGTTACTGAAAGCTTATGGAGGAGCAAATGAATGAAAATGCTTCATTAGGAACAACTTCATATCCAATTACTGTAAAAACGGCTGGAGACCTTTGCAATATCCAAAGTAATTTGGCAGCAGACTATGTCCAGATATGGGATATTGACTTGGGAAAAAATGGACTGGACTTGGACAGGGTTGGGGCCCAATCGGTGATGTTGGTAAGCCCTTTCCCTTGTTGCAATTCTGCAGAGCAGAATCATTCGAGGAACTTTCCCCTAATCAAGTGGAATAGCAACATTGCACATCTTACTTCTCCGTAGCTAAGCTGCGCTTCACCATAGTCTATGATTTTTTATTCTTCCAGGATTCATAAAGAATGACAATTCCAATATCTTACTTCTTACTTCTTACTTCTTAGTTATTAGTTTTTAGTTGTTAATTGTTAGTTATCCTCAGCTTCTCATACTGCCTTTTCTGGTAGTCATTGCTTCCCTGATCACATTTTCAATAGCCTGCCAAGGTATTTCATCCTTCAATTTCAGATTGATACTGCCTTTACCCATCTTGATCTTTGGATTATTTTTCCGAAATTCCTCTAAAGAAGGAATGATTCCAGGATATATGGAAACTCCCTGTTTCCAATAACCCAGGAAAATCCAGCCCTTTGTAGTGGTGTAGAAAGGCAATTTATACGATATCTTTATGTTTACATCCGGGAACAGCTTGATAATGAGTTCATGCAGTTCTAGAAATAATTCCCTTCTATCGTCCTGTGTCGAATCGATATATGTCCTGATTTCAGGTATCATATCATTACCTCCAAGTGACCATTCTTCCATATTATACGTGCTATTGCGATAAAAGCAATCGAGAACAAACTTGACTATTCTTATCTTTTCTGGTTTGCATATCTCTAAGGAATGAATGGCTTATGGAAATTATTGCGACAAAGAACGGCTATCAAATCGAGCGTCTGCTGCATTTCAAATGCAATGTGTATCTTGTCAGAAGGGAAGGACACAATATCCTGGTGGATACGACATGGAAGAGGGAGAGAGCTATCCTGGATGGTGCTTTGAAAGAAAGGGGAATCAATACGCTTGATGTGATTATCCTGACACACAGCCACTATGATCACACTGGCAATGCTGCTTTTATCAAGCGGAAGTATGGTGGTGCTCTCTATATTCATGCCAGTGAAGCTGAATATATTAGAAAAGGGAAAATGCCGAAAGTAAAGGGGACGACACCATTCGGGAAAACGATTGCAGCTTTCATTGCACCTCTATTAGTTGGCAGATTTCGATATGATCCAGTTGAACCGGATGTCTTGGTTGAAGATGAATTACTGTTGAGTGAATATGGAAATGAATTAAGACTCATACATACTCCCGGACATACTTCCGGTTCCATAAGCCTGATCATCGATGACGAAATAGCATTGGTCGGGGATTCCATGATCGGTCTGCTTCCCGATAGAATACTACCACCCTATGGTGATGATGAGAAGCAAATACGACATAGTTGGAGAGTTCTTTTAGATACTGGATGCAGTCTATTTCTACCTTCCCATGGCTCAGCAGTACCGAAGGAAGTTTTACTTAAGAATTATATCAATTGTTTTCAATAATTACTCTTTGTTTCGGTGGATGGCGTACGGCATTATTGTAATAAATGAAACCACCGATAGTCCAGGCTACGAGATTGAAACCAGCAACATACCACATATTATACCTGGTTTTCCTGCTTTGCGTGGTATTCAGATCATTCAGATATAACTGGAATTCCCGGTCATTCAACGAACTGATATCAATTGTCTTCACACTGTCACGGGTAATGATCTTTTTACCTGTTCTCATGTTAAAAATCCCGTTTATTGTATATTTATCCGTTACATCATTGCCATTATCATCCATGATATTGAGGATCTGATCCTTTCTAATGAATATGCTATGTTTCCCATCACTCACCTCAAGGCGTTCAGACTCATTTGATACGATGGTCCCTGTTATGGTCTTATCGTTGAGTGTCTTGATAGTCAGGGCATTAGATGAGACAAAAAAACATAATAGAGCAAAGATAATGATCGTGTGCTTCATGTTTTCTCCCAAGAATAATATTTGACATCAATTATGTGATATGATTAAAAATGGTCAAATCATTTATTCTGAGTCTAATCAGTTCGAATATGCAATAGAGGATAACGAGGTAGAAATCTAAGGACAGTTCCAGCGTGAGTATTTTACTGCTAGATAGTAACAATGCGGTCGTAAAAGAGATCAAGCATAATGAGCAGATGCAATCCGGTAATCATCTGCAAAAAGTAAATGTGTCAAGTCTTCCTAAAAGTCTCTATCGTATTTATTACTGGATCGAACAGGATAACGGGAATTTTTTTCTTATGGCGATGTACTGATCCAACGAAATAAAAAGTAAACAGATTCTTCTTCTGTAACTGGCTTACTTTTAAAATTCGGATTAAAGCATAAAGAGGTATTGAGGGCTAACGAATGATCGATTAAGATACTACATTGATATCAATTGTGCGAAAGATATGGAAAGTTAATTCTGCTATAGGCAGTAATATCTTTCAATTTAACTTCGAAAAAAAGATTGACTAGAAATATGTAATTAGATAAAAAGACACAGTGAATAAAAATTAGGGATTTGAATATGGAGGGTGAAATGAAAATCCGAATATATATATTTCTCATTTATTTGAAAAACAACTTATCATTCATTTCAACAAAACTTCTTGCTGCCTTATCTCCCAATTTTTCGGTTTTAATCTACCGCTGTCAGGTAGTAACATAAATGAAGAGAGGGCGTTGGTATCTTTACCAGCATAAACAAATAACACAATAAATTCGGAGTACTTAATGAAAAACACTATTCTTATCCTGACCTTTTTATTATTAGCTTTAGGGCTAGCAGCGCAAACCTTCCAAGGCGATTTGATGACCTTCGGTGGTACAATGTATGGAAATTACAGCAGACCGGCAATTTTGAAGTCTGGTTCAAACCACACCCTTGAACTTCGAACTGATGGATCTCTTGGAGCATGGGGGGATAATAGTTACGGTCAATGCAATGTACCAGCCGGTAAGAACTTCATTTCGTTTGATGCAGGAACCCTTCATAGTGTTGCTGTTAAATCTAATGGCTCTTTAGTGGCTTGGGGAGACAATTCTTATGGACAACTGAATAACGTTCCAACCGGGAATAATTACTGCGCTGTCGCAGCGGGTGGTTTTCACAGTGTTGCTTTGAAAACTGATGGCACATTGGTCGCCTGGGGGTATAACAATTATGGACAGTGTAATGTCCCGGCAGGGAATAACTTCGTGAAAGTAAGTGCTGGATGTTCCTTCAGTCTTGCTATGAGGGCAGATGGCACATTGGTCGCTTGGGGGTATAACGGTTATGGACAGTGTAATGTCCCGGCTTTTACTGGCTTTACAGATATTGACTGTGGCGGATACCATGCTCTTGCTGTACGTAATGGCTATGTATATGCTTGGGGAAATAATGATTCTGGTCAATGCTCCAACAAACCTACCGGTTCCAATTTTGTTTCAGTGTCAGCGGGTTTCTCGCATAGTACAGCCATTACTACCGGCTGTACCTTGTATTCATGGGGAAATAATGATTTTGGTCAATGTACTGGTGGCCCTGTAGGTGGTTCAGGTTGTTTAGGATTTGCAACCGGAGCGTATTTTACGGTCTATGTGAACTGGGATTGGAGTTTGCAAGCTTGGGGAGATAATTACAACGGTCAATGTAATGTACCTGTGAGACCAATCTACAAATTTGTAGCTGCAGGAGGAACGGGAGATCCGCTGTATAGAACCTATAGTCACATGATCGCCATTAAGAATAATAACTCTCTTGCTGCTTGGGGAAGTAACAGCTACGGTCAGTGTGATGTCCCGGCAGGATCAAATTACACCAAAGTAGCTGCAGGCGGTTTGCATAGCCTGGCACTCAAAACTGATGGCACTGTTGTTGCCTGGGGAATGAATAATTATGGGCAGTGTAATGTTCCAACCGGAACATTCATCGATATTGCTGCTGGTCAGTATTTCTCTTTAGGTTTACGTCCAGATGGAACTCTGGTTGCCTGGGGCAATAATGATTATGGTCAATGTAATGTACCAACAGGAACATATGGAAAGATCGCTGCCGGTTCAACACATGCACTTGCAATAAATATGCGGGGTAATGTCGTGGCTTGGGGAAGAAACAACTATGGGCAGTGTACAGTCCCAACAGGTGTATTTACTGCAATCTCAGCCGGAGGTGAATTCAGTCTTGCCATCAGAGGCAATGGCTCTCTAGTAGCTTGGGGATTAAACAATGCTGGTCAATGTAATGTACCTACAGGTAATAATTTTACTTCGATTTCAGCAGGTTGGGATCATTCACTGGCAATTAAAATAATCAATGGCTATGAGAATTATGTTGCCTGGGGATCGAATGCTGTGGGACAATGCAATCTTCCGCCAGCAGATTCTTTTACACAAGTAGCAGCAGGCTGTGGTTTCTCAGCATTACTTGCATACTGGCCACCTAAGAATGAGATAACAAATGTGGGAACAACCGAAGTCATTCCCATCGTATCTCACGTAAAGGCTTATCCTAATCCTTTCAGTATCTCACAGGGAGTAACATTTGAAATACAAATCAAATCTGGCGAAAATGGAACACTAAGTGTTTATAACGTGAAGGGTCAATTAGTGAAAAAGCTCTCAATCAATTCTAGTCAAATGACATACACTTGGGATGGTAAAGATCAATCCAATAAGCAATGCTCTTCCGGTGTATATTTCTACAAAGTTATCACACAAACCATCAATGAGACAAAGAAATTGTTGATTGTGAATTAATCCGTCACTTTAAAATTGTCAGCGCACAGAACAGGGAACTGTTCTGTGCGTTTTTTTACTTCTAGATTAAGGCATAATGTCATGCAGGGAAAAGAAATAAGTTTATTCAAACCATCTCTTTCTACTCTGAAATTCTTACTTCTTAACTCTTATTTCTTAATTGTTTAAAAACTCATATCCGGCTGATCTTCCTATATGTGATACGTTTTGGTATCAGGGCTTTCTCACCCAATCTCTCGAGTTTGTTTTCCTCATAATCACTGAAATTGCCTTCGTACCATTTAACTTTGCTATCACCTTCGAACGCCAGGATATGGGAACATATTCTATCCAGGAAATAACGGTCATGGCTGATTACCACTGCACAACCCACGAATTCAAGCAAAGCTTCTTCCAAGGCATGAATGGTGTATACATCCAAATCATTGGTGGGCTCGTCCAGCAACAGAACATTTCCACCCGTCTGCAGCGTGAGAGCCAGGTAGGCACGATTCTTTTCACCACCGCTCAGGACATTGACCGGTTTGATATGCTCGCGGGATGAGAAGTTGAACTTACTGAGATACTCCCGCACATTGATCTCCCTGTCTCCAATCTTCATCACATCCCTGCCATCACCAATCAGGTCAAGCAGTGACTTCTGTTCATCCATCAAGCGTGACTGGTCAACATAGGAGAATTCCACCGTATCACCAATCGTGAATGACCCGCTATCAGGTTGAATTTTTCCAAGAATCATGTTAAACAAGGTCGTTTTCCCTGCACCGTTGGCTCCAATGACTCCAATGATACCACCAGCAGGAAGATCGAATTCCAGATCCTCGTAAAGAAGTTTATCGCCAAATGCCTTCGATATGCCTTGTGCCTTGATGACGTTGTGACCCAAATGCGGTCCTTTGGGGATGATGATCTGATCTGTGGCGTTTTCCCTTTTATATTCAACGGATGCCATCTTTTCATAATTCACGATCCTGGCTTTGCTCTTTGCCTGTCGTGCCTTGGGACTGCTGCGAATCCATTCCAGTTCTTCAGAAAGAGCTTTCTGACGTTTGCTTTCGCTCTTGTTTTCCGTTGCTAAGCGGATTTGCTTCTGTTCCAGCCAACTGGAATAGTTACCTTTGTAGGGAATGCCTTCTCCTCTATCCAATTCCAGTATCCATTCTGCCACATTATCCAGGAAATATCGGTCGTGGGTAATGGCAATGACAGTTCCCTTATAGTTCTGGAGATGATGCTCCAACCAAAGGATCATCTCAGCATCCAGGTGGTTGGTGGGTTCATCCAGAAGCAGGATATCTGGTTCCTGTAACAACAAACGGCACAGTGATACCCGACGCTTTTCACCACCAGAGATCACACTGACATCCATATCAGGCGGCGGACAGCGCAGTGCTTCCATAGCCTGTTCCAAGCGACTGTCCAAATCCCAGGCATTAGATGCATCCAGCTTGTCCTGTACCTTGCCCTGTTCTTGCAGGAGGGAATTCATCTCATCATCGCTCATGGGCTCGGAGAATTTATTATTGATCTCTTCATATTTTTTTAGCAAGTCAATTACATCAGCCACTGCTTCACTGACTGTTTCCAGGACTGTCTTACCAGGAGTGAGTTGAGGGTCCTGTTCCAGGTAGCCGATCGTATAACCTTTCGCCATGGCAACTTCACCGATGTAGTCTTTATCAATACCAGCCATGATCTTGAGTAGTGAGCTTTTACCGGAACCGTTCAAACCTACCACCCCAATCTTTGCTCCATAATAATAGCCCAGATAGATATCCTTCAGGATTTGCTTATTTCCATCGACAACTTTGCCAATGCCATTCATTGAATAGATGACTTTATTCTCTTCCATGAATTCCTCTGTATTTTATGATTTTATTCCTCACTTTTGTAAAGGGAGGATGTCACGGAGTGACAGGAGAGTTAGAAACATGACTTCAAACCCACATAAACTTGCTTAATCTGGGGTTGAAGTCCAAAACGCTTTGTAGATTTGAACAATATTAGTCAGCATAGCGTTTTGAACTCCAACATCTGGGCGGACTTAACCTTGCCATTGCTTTCATTGTCAACTGCTAAAGCTTACTATCAGCCACCTTCAAACCTTGATTACATTTTTAGGATAGGGGTATGGTGTCAAGATAATGAAGGGAGTAGCTTGTAGGGAGTAAACATCGGAGATGTGAAATCCCATAGCCTAAGGTGTAAACCTCAGGATTTGATAACATTATTACCCCCCTTTTCCCTTTCAATAAACCCTTTATGGGTGACATCGCATCTGCGCTCTACTCGTATGTTTCGAAACTGCATGCCATCTGAAGCAGCTTAAAGTGAAGTTCCTGCTATCGTATAATGATGATCCTTACATCAGAGACCTATATAAGGACTTCACCATAAAGGGAGTGGAAGCACAATACACAGTCTCAGGCAGCTTCCAGACACAGACTGAGTTACTAATTAAGAATTATTGAAACTCTTTAATTACGAAGGTTGCGGGTTGCTTGTAAACAGATTTAATTGCATTTTCTACAGCAACAATCTCGGATACATTGTTTGTATCTATTGGAATTGTTGTCTTGAGGGATTTCTTAAAATCGTTTCTAACTCTGTCATCAGTTATATTAGGAAAATCAAGATTATCAGTGTTCGCATAAACGATTATTACATGATCTACAATTGGGATATTGGGAACTGGCTGAATAACTACAAGAAAAAAACTGTCGAAATGATAATAATCAACTCCAGCGTCTATAGCTGTAGCAATATAGAAATGAAACTTGGCCATTTCAACTCCTTTTATCAATTTTACTAACTATATGCGATATTTACATGAGTCAATATAAAAATGCCTGAACTAATATTCAGGCTCGTTCTAATCACCGATGATGCTAATCTCAAGCTTGGCGAAGTCAAGCAGGAGACGAACGATGCCAAAGAGCAAATAGAAAAACCTGCTGCAGTCAAGATATCGGCAGAACAAGCATTGGCTGCTATACGTGATTGTGGAAAGTGATTTTCTCATCTCATGATAAATCACTGGGAAGGTATCTTTGCCTATCACAGGGTCCCGGAACGCATTGTCTCTCAGCTAATACCGGGACAACTCGATGGTGATAACAAATAAGATATACTCATTTTCCATCATTTTGTATTCAAACCCATTCAACAGAGACTGGCTCTCATCCTCTCCAAAGAGTTCAACCGGGAATACCAGTGGAATGTAACTCCCGACGACTTCAACTTCGGTGACCTGACCAGTCTGTTTCAGTCAGATGACTAGAAGCTCTTCAAAAATCAATTCTAAATCTATATGAGAACAATAAGTAAATAATTACACGAAAAATAAAACTACAATAATTGCTGTATTTTGACATGAATTACAACTATCTATAATCACCTCAATGCCACAACGCGATAAAATCGTTTTAAGCATACCCCAGCAGTTGTATCGATATATGTAGTAGCACCATTGGTCGTTGATAGAAATTGAAAAATTCCATTAGGATTTGCAGAGTACATAATTTTATAATCCGTTGCTCCCTCAGAAGCAGACCAAGCAATCTGAGTATTATTTCCAGATTGGGTAACACAAATATTCGCAGGGGCATCTGGAATAGGTGCATAATTAGTTGCATTTAGATTTTCCCAAGCCTGTTCATGTGAAGATCCAAATGCTATTCTCAATCCATCCAAAGAACCAACAGGACTTAGCCTATTTCTAATTTGCCAACAAAAAGGTATACTGGTAAAAATATCAGAATCTTGAGAGGGATTAATAATCTCCGAGCTTGTAGTGTCGCAGTATTCTACTGTCCTGAAATCTGGTTCTTCTGAAGAAAGAGAAGGATTGATCCAAAGTTCACATGAATCCTTTATATGTCTTCTGGGATCATTAATAGGATAATTTGAATTGAAGAATCCAAAAGAATATCTAACCAAGATTAAATATGTTGTATCATAATCCAATACAGTAGGTGAAAGTCGATAGGTGTCATTTACAGTGTATTTAGTTACAGTCAGACAATAACCTGATGAGATTGGCTTTGCGAATAATTTGGCATAATAATCAGACAGCGAGTCACACAAATAGATAAAATATTGATGATTATTTAATCCCACCGAGGATAACCTAAGCAAAAAAGAATAATAGATAGTACTTCCGTCAGTAGGTATCTGATCTAGTATTATTTTTTCTCTGCTTACCAAATAGTTGGGAGAATATGGTATTTCAATGTAATTACCATTTCCGCCGTTATAGTTTGGATAAGTTAAAGGAAATGTATCGCATATTGTCAAATCAGGACCAGTATAGTCATGTACCCAACCTCCCTGACCGTTTAAACTACTTCCTACTAAATAATCCGAAAAATCATCATATAACGATTGAGCATAACAATTCGAGGCTATTCCTATTACAATCAGGAGAATAACAATGAAAAACTTGCGTGTCTGCATTTAAACCTCACATTCATAATTATCATAGCTATTTATAGTTGAAATTTGATTTTAATATTATTCTAATTTACCTTTTGAAATCTGTCAATATCTTTCTTAAACGTACCCAAGCCAGTTTGTGAGCGTTACTCTAACCAATAAGCTGCTCCTGTATGATAAACGCTATACAGGAGGTGTAGTGAATATATCGGTAACAAAAGCAAGATCATCCAAAAGGTGAACTACATAATGTGGAAGTGGAACAGGAATGTCTGCTGTTTGAAGGTATGACCCAGCTAACCAGAAAAATTTGTGATCAAGTCCGCAGGCGGTAGTTACTTACTAGTCATTTGTAAAAAAGAAAGAAGTTTAAAATATTTCTTGACCTCTTTTGTCTTACTGTATTACTTGACTATGACACCAACACGAGGAGGTGCTATGAAAAAGTTCAATGATACCAGTCCGATCTACCTGCAGATGAGATCGGAAGTGGAAGATGCCATTCTCTCAGGCGTACTGAAAGAAGAAGAAATGGTACAATCCATACGGACTTTAGCACAACAATATGCGATTAATCCGCTGACGGTAGCCAAAGCGCTTTCGGAGTTAGTGGACGAAGGTATTTTAATCAAGCAGAGGGGTGTAGGTTTTTACGTAGCTCCCAATGCGGTTTCCGAACTAAGGAGGAAAAAAGTGACAGAATTCCTTGACCACGAGATAAAGGTTTTCGTTATGAAAGCTAAGCAGCTTGGTATTTCACTTAATGATTTTGTAAAAATGATAAAAGCAGCCTACACGGAGGAAGCACATGACAGCAATCATGGAAATTAAGAACCTTAACAAGTACTTTGGCAAGTTTCAGGCTCTAAAGGATGTGAATCTCTCCATCCCCCAGGGAAGGATCATTGGTCTTCTTGGGAAGAATGGAGCCGGGAAATCAACTCTCATGCGTTGCATGCTGGGATTCTTGAAGTACCAGGGAGAAATCCTCTATCACGAGACACCTATTGAGCACAATGACACCCGCATGTTCAAGAAAATTGCCTTCATTCCGGATGTAAGTGCACTGGATGAAAGGCTCACCGTTCAGCAGACTATCGATTACGTAAGAGGAATCAATCCGAGTTGGAACGATCAGAAAGCCGATTCACTCATGGAAAAGAGCGATCTGCCCATGAAGAAGAAGGTTAAAACCTTATCGAAAGGGATGAAAACAAAATTATACCTGTTGTTGGTGTTGTCCCTCGATGTGGAATTCCTTCTGTTGGATGAACCGACCATCGGTTTGGATATCGTGTTTCGCAAGGAATTCTTCAACACGATACTGGGAGAATTCTTCGATGAAACAAAGACTATCATCATCTCTACGCACCAGGTGGATGAAGTGGAACATATCCTCCAGGATATCATCTTCCTCGACCAGGGGGAAGTAATTCTCTTTGAAGATATCGAAGAATTGAAGATGAAGTACAAGGAAGTGAAGGTGCCTCGTGAGTACATGTCTGTACTGATGCAGCACAATCCGCTGCAGGTGTGGGAAGGTTTGGGATTCGTTCATGCCCTGGTGCATGAAGAGATTGACGTCCCGGAAGCGGAGTATGCGACTCCACAGTTGGTCGATTTATTCCTCGCGAAAATAGGAGGCAGATCATGAGTCAATTTCAGGCATTATTGTTAAAAGATTATCGAACCACTCGCAAGGGGCTGCTCGTTCCTGCCTATATTCTTGCAGGTATTTATCTTGTCTCGATCCTGGCGTATGTGATCGCCCGTGTCCACTTTGGACCGAATTCGGGTGCAGTGCAGATGAGTCTTGCAGATATTCCAACACCTTTCCTGACCAACATGGATTTCCATGCCATGGTATCATTCTCGATGCAAGTCCTGATGTTCATGAGCTTTTTCGGGATTGTGGTGGGAATATCACTGATAGTTGTCTCTTCATCATTACTGAATAGTGATGTTCACAATAAGTGTGAACTATTCCACCGTTCCCAGCCTGTCACAGTTTGGGAGATCACAGGTTCGAGATTCCTGATTGGTATTGGTGGTTCGCTTGCAGTTGCATTAGCCCTGGGATTTATCAACATGATCGTGATGAATGTAGTATCCCTGATCTGGACACCGTTGCACGTGAACTGGTGGATGTCTTTCAACGGTTTGATATTGAGTTTTCTCCACATTGGTGTGGCACTGATGCTTCTGGGAACGATTTGCTTCACTTTATCGGCAATTTTCAGGACAAATGCATTTGGTAAGGGGATACTCGGTCTTGGTGGTATCGAAATAGCAATCCAGATCGTGAATTACCTTTTCCGTTTCCGGATTCCATCACCTTCAGCATCCTTTTTCAAATTCATCATGTCCGGATTTGGGAAACTGAATATGGAAATCACAACACAGAAATATGGCGCTTTTGCATCCGCTGCAGCCAAACCAAGTGATATTGCTAATTTCAGGCTTCCACCTGATTTTTTATCAGCCATGTGGAGTACACTTTTTACTTGGAATACTGTTGAAAAACTACTGATCTGTGCGGCATTATATGTAATCGCAACCTATATCTATCAACAACGTGAAGTTCAACAATAAAGGGGGACGTATGAAATATTTCCTGCTCTTGGCTTTCGCATTGAGCTTGTCATTTATGTTTGCTCAATCACCAAGCGATTATCCGCATCACTTCAATTATGGGGATGCTCCTGTAGCCGCTACGGATGATTATCTTTCTCCAATGGTGAATCCTGCTGCCATGGGACGTGGCAACAGTGGTGGAATTTCCTTCATGCAGTTGTACATGGATAAGAAATATCAAAATCCTTACACTGTTTTCCTAAATATGGACAATTTAGCCTATGTCATTCAAAAGGAGAACAACCATCTCAATTACCACACTCTAGCCACTGGAGGGAAGGTTGTATTGGGACAAACAATTCCAAACCTTTATCTCGGTATGGGATATGATTGGCGTAACGAATACATCAAGAAAGGCGATATCCGTTCATCTCTCCTGTGGGCTCCGCATAATGCCCTCTCTCTTGGTTTTGTCCTGACCAATCCTTTCCAAAAAGCACCTGTTTATCGTATAGGTGCTGGTGTCCGCCCGCTTTTCCTGGGGGGAAAGGTATCGAATCGGTTCGAGATGACGGCTGATATGAATTATGCCATGAAAACTGATGGCGATAGGGGTTTACTCAAACCAATCCTGGGAGTGAACTCTGAAGTGATCGATGGTCTGAAACTCGGTGGTTCCTACAATATGGAATCCAAGACGTATGGCATTACATTCAGCTTGTATAACGGCAAATCCGCTGTAGGAACACGTGCTCATATCAAAAATACGGATGAAAATCCTGGTGATGTGAATTACATGTATGATTATGTCACCGCTTCCGATAAGATGTTTCGTTCAATCCTGAATGGCAAGGATAAAGCCGGATATTATGAAATGCCGATCAAGCAGTCGATTGTCGATGAAAAGAAGGGAATGAAGATTGGACCATTCTTCATCGTTGATGGCAAACAAACTGCGATGTATGATCTACTCAAGAAAGTCAAACAGATGGAAGAAGAACCTACTGTAGGTGGCATCGTTTTCCGCAATATCAACTTTGCAGCATCTTTCGCTCATCGCGAAGAACTGATCGATGCATTGAAGGAATTCAAGTCAAAAGGCAAGACAATTGTATTCTATTTCGATAACATCAGCAATGGGAATTATGCCTTTGCCGCTGCCGTAGGTGATAAGATTTACATGAATCCGCTGGGAACCATCGATTTACGTGGTATTGCCCTGAACAACCCTTACTTCAAGGAATTGGCAGATACGTTGGGAGTGGATTTCATCAGTTATCAGAGTCATAAGTATAAATCCGCTTTCAATATGTTCACCGAGAAGCAGATGACACCTGAAGAAAGAATTGCGCTTTCATCATTCCTCGATGATCTGTACAAGGAATACGTAAATATGATTCAAAGCGGAAGAGGTGACAAGCTTCATAAACCCGTTCAGCAGGTCATTGATGAAGGTCCTTATTTTGATCCTGACCAGTGCCTTGAACTGGGTCTGGTAGATCAGCTTATATATGAAGACCAGTTGACCGATGTCTTGAAAAAGGATATGTCGCTGAAGCACAAGATCACCAAGATTGAACCAAAATACCAATATGATTGGTCAGAGAAACCCAAGACGAATGTGGCTCTTATCTATGCAACAGGGAATATACTGATGGGTAAGAGTGCTCCCGGCAAGACAATCGGTTCCAAGACACTATCTGAACTGATTGCAAAAGCCAGGAAGCAACCCGATATCAAAGGCATCATTCTCCGTGTTGATAGCGGTGGCGGTTCTGCCCAGGCATCCGATATCATAGCAAACGAAGTGAAGCTGTGCAATACAGGTTAGCACCCGAAACCCATAGTGGTTTCCATGGCTGGCGCAGCAGCATCCGGTGGTTATTACATTTCCACCTTTGCGAACAAGATCGTGGCTGAACCTTCAACCTTAACCGGTTCCATCGGTGTTACAGGTCTCGGTGTACATGCTGAACGCTTATTCAAGAAGCTCCATATCAATTGGTCTGAGATCAAATACGGTGAGCATTCCGATCTCGGAAGCCTGAGCAGAAAACCAACAGAAGAAGAAACAGAAATGATGCGTTCCATGACCGAAACTTTCTACAAGAAGTTCGTCACAGTCTGTGCTACAGGCAGAAAGATGCCCTATGAAGATATCGATAAGATCGCACAGGGTAGAGTCTGGACAGGTAACCAGGCAATTAAGAATGGTCTTATTGATGAACTTGGTGGATTGAACAAAGCTGTTGAAGTGATGAAGCAGGAAGCCAAGATCAAGGGAGATATCAATCTTGTGGAATACCAGACCAACACCAACTCTTTGGAAATTGCCATCGGCTTTGGTGCTCAAACATTGAGTCAATCGTCACAACTACCTGCAGAACTCGGTATTCTTCAGGACATTGTTCAGACATGGAACCAGTATAAGGATGAAAAATGCCTGATGCTGACTCCGTTTGATCTCACACAGTGGGATAAGTAATTGTAGGGGCCCGCGTCAGCAGACCCATAAACTGTAAGGGCGACCGGTATGGTCGCCCTTATAAATATGTGTGGCTGACCACTGTGCAGCCTCGGGAAGTTTGGAGTTCATGCATCCTTCGCTGCTTTCTTACATGATAAGCCAATAGGATGTGTGGACTTCATACTTCTGTTTTATGTAAGATATAGTTTGCGGTCTTTTGTGAGGAGGTTCCATGAAAATCAGAATTGTGCTGTTTTCGATTCTGGCTTTTCTATTAGTAGCTGTGATATATAATCTCATATCTGCCTTTACTTATAAACATGCATATACCACGAAACCGGTGGGCAGTTTTGCATTACCGGAACTTAAATCAGATCAGCTTAATATAAATTTTGCTGCTTCTGATACTTCTCTGTATGTAGTTTCCTGGAAAGACAATACAAAAACTGAGATCGATTCTGCTTCCAACACTGCAACATTCACAACGAATCCTAAAAACGATATCACCACCTGCAGGGCGTTTGATTTTCAGGGCAAACAGGAATTGAGTTTTCATTTGCCGGCAGATAGTGTCTATCAAGGATTGATGATATTTGGTGGAGATTTTGGCTTCTTAACAGGGTTGAATCAATTATATATTGATAATTGGGATAAAAATACTTTAGATTTCTACTCACCGCTTGGTATTCCTATTGATCAAAAACAAATCCCAGCCAGTACTCATGTTGCAGAATTTGATGGTCATCTTTATTACGTGATAGGGACAAAGGAAGGGAAAGATATCTTATTCAAACTGCTCAAGGATAATCCTGGTAAAAGAACAGAATTAATAAGAAGAGTTTCCCTCGGCAAAAATTTATCAATATTCACACTGTTTGTACATTCAAACGGCAAAAATGACATGGCGGTTGCAGAAGTGCAGGAAAAGAAGATATTGATCTCCTTTTTCGCTGATAAAAAAGAGAAGAAGTTTGAAATAACCAGACATGCTAATAACCACAGCTCTCCGTGGTATTTCTATCTCTGGGACTGGCAGACCATATCAAAACTTGGAAAAGAAGTGCTTTCAAGAATCCCATTACAACATGATTATCTTCCCGACGATCCTTTTGGAATGTATGTAGGGAAAAACTATGTAGTTCTTACCACATGGGGCTATGACGATGACAGTAAACCAACCATGAATACTATCTATAATCTTCATGGCAGAAATCTCGGTGAATTGAAATGCAAAGAAGATAATCATGCCAGTCTCGTTGATATTTGTGGAGATAAACT